>NZ_JAYGHV010000031.1:0-16486 GCF_034932145.1 Spirulina sp. 06S082
TTCCCTGCCGATTTTATCTCGCTTGCGTGGGGGGATTAGTTTAGTGTCGCGATCGCACCAACAACTCGAAGCAGCGTTACAACTCCTGCAACAGATACTCGAAGCGGCACCCATCGGCTATTTACAGGTCGATCGCTTCAATCAGTTACTCTGGTGCAATCAGTATTCTCGGCAGATTTTAAAGATCGATCGCTGGAACCCCGATCGCCAACGCTTATTGTTAGAATTGGTTCGTTCTTATGAATTGGATCGGCTGATCGAACAAACTCGAAACCAGCAAACTCCCCAAGAACAAGAATGGGTGTATCAATTGACCTCTTTTGTGCGAGAAGATGCGCGATCGCTGGATTATTCTTTAACTTTACGTGCCTTGAGTTTGCCTCTACCGGAAGGACAAGTGGGGGTTTTTCTGGAAAATCGACAACCGATCGTTGAGGCGATCGCCTCCCGCGATCGCGTTTTTTCCGATCTAACCCACGAACTGCGAACTCCTCTCACTTCTATCTCTCTCGTCACGGAAGCTCTACATACTCGGGTCGATCCCTCCCTAAAAACATGGGTAATACAAATGAGAGGAGAACTGGATCGCCTCATTTCTCTCATTCGCGATTCTTTAGATGTGACCCAACTGCAACAACAATCTGAAGTGTGCCTCGATCGCCAATTTTTGAACCTGAAAGCATTACTTTTATCAGTTTGGCAAATTCTCCGCCCCCTCGCCGAAGCAAAAGGGTTAACATTTAATTACTTAGGGGAAGAGTCCCTAGAAATTTGGGGCGATCGCGATCGCCTCGTGCAGGTTTTTCTCAATATTCTCGACAACGGTATCAAGCATAGTGGCGATCGCGGCTCCCTTCGGGTTGAAGTCACAGTAGATAACCCCTTAGAAACACGCACCGATGCTGAATTTTGGATTACAATTGATGTGATTGACTCGGGCTGTGGCTTTCGTGAGTCAGACTTAGAACGAGTATTTGAGCGCTTGTATCGTGGAGATGCTTCTCGGCACAGGAATTTAGTTTCCTCCTCTTCTAATGTTTCTCCCCTGCGTCGAGGGAGTGGTTTGGGGTTAAGCATTGCCCAACAAATTATTATTGCTCATGGTGGCAATATTCGGGCGAGAAACCATCCTGAAACCGGTGGAGCATGGTTACAGATAAAATTACCCAATTTTCATTAAATCTTAACGTTTTCTTGCGATCGTTGTTCTAATATTTAATTCTTTAGGGTTTTTCTCTTTCAGTTTCTTTTTAAATTACTAAATTCACTTTCCTTTTGTTAAATGCCTCTTTCTACTCACACTCATGATATTACACCTCCCACGCAACTCGAACGCGCTCTCAAAGAACTCGATCAAGAAGTATTGCGAATGGGAACATTAGTTGAGCAATCTTTTCGTTTAAGTCACCAAGCGCTCTTTGCGAGAAATTTGGACGCGATCGCGCAAATTGATGCGATCGAGAAACAAATTGATATTTATTATCGTCAAATTGAACTCGATTGTGCCAAAATCATTACATTACAGCGTCCCGTTGCTTTGGATTTGCGATTATTAAATGCGTTTATGCAACTCGTGCGAGATTTAGAAAGGATCGGCGATTATTCCCAAGATTTGGCAGAATTAGCTATGAAATTAGCTCCTTATTCTCCCCATCCCTGCTTGCCAGATATTGAGGAAATGTCCCATAATGCTCAAATGATGCTGGCAGCTAGTTTAGTCGCTTTAACGGAGCTAGATGCAACCGCAGGAAGACGAGTGAAAGTAATGGACGATCTGGTGGATGATGCTTACGATCGCCTTTATCAAACTTTTGCGGAAGCAAAGGATATTAAGGGATCCATAGAACCAATTTTGTTAATGGTCTTGACAATTCGCCACTTAGAGCGTATGGCAGATCATGCAACGAATATCGGTCAGCGTGTCGCTTATATTGTCACGGGACAAAGAGGATAAATCAATTCTAAATCAACAATTATCAATGGGGAAAAAAACAAGGCTTTTACAATTCGCTTTATTGCTTTTGAGTTGTTTTTTTGTAGCAGAGTTATTGGCAGCTACTTTGAGCCATAGTTTATCATTGGTGGCTGATGCGGGTCATGTTTTTTCTGATATTGCAGCTTTGGGTGTTACTTTAACTGCAACTTGGTTAACTTCTCGTTTTGAGGAAAAAGGGGTGCGATCGCCAACTAACTGCACTCCTTCTAAAATTGAAGCGATCGCTGCATTAGTGAATGGTTTAAGTTTATTAGGGGTTGCAATTTGGGTAGGATGGGAAGCAATTCTGCGACTTAATTCCCCTCATCCAGAAGTACAAGGATTGCCCATGTTATTATTGGCAATCTTAGGGCTGATTGTCAATAGCATTAATGCGATGGGGTTATATCGATGCAGTTGTGGCGATCTTAATCTTAAAAGTGCCTTTTTTCATGTTATTGCCGATGTGGTTTCCTCTTTCGGGGTTATTTTGGCCGCGATCGCGGTAATCTGGTTACACTGGTTTTGGGCAGATGGTGTTGTTAGTTTATTGGTTTGTGGTGCGATCGCACTGTTAGCATTACCGTTACTGGTACAAAGTCTGCAAAGATTATTTAGTGCGGAGATCGAGTCATTCTCTCCAGTTTGCGATCGCGATCGCGAGGCGATCGAGCAACTTTTTTATCCTTCCCTCAAGGATGTACTCGATAAACAAAAATAATCCCAAGATTTCCTTTATCAACCCAATCAAGATGAAAACTAATACCCCAAAAATACTAACTTCCGAAGAAAAATATAATCTTCAAGTCAAACAAATTATTCAAACCCTTTCTGATGACTTACCCACGTTATTTGAGCGCGATATTAACTATGATATTTATACAGAAAATATAGAATTTCGCGATCCCATTAGTCGGTTTAAAGGAAAGTTTAATTATCGCATTATTTTTTGGACGCTACGATTTCATGCTCGTCTATTTTTTACCGATATTTATTTTGATGTGCATCAGATCGAGACTACCCCAAAAGATGATATTATCGTTGATTGGACAGTAAGAGGAACATTACGATTACCTTGGCAAGCAAAGGTATTATTTAATGGTAATTCAACTTATAAACTAACAGAAGCAGGCTTAATTTACGAGCATTGCGATCGCTGGGATCGTTCACCTTGGCAAATTCTCAAACAGTTTTTTAAATCAGAAGTAATTGATGCAAAATAGTAGGCGATCGCCATAACAATATCTAGGGATATAGATTTTTATCTTGCAGGAATGTGAATAAAATCATAAATTATGCGAATTTTATTAATTGATGATGATAAAATATTAGTTGAATCTCTCAAAAGGAGTTTAACGGAGTGTAATTATGTAGTTGATGCCGTTTTTAATGGCGAACAAGGTTGGACTTATGGTTCTACTTATACCTACGATCTGATTATTTTAGAAATGGTTTTACCTGATATTAATGGCATTGATTTGTGTCGGCACTTCCGAGAAAATGACTATCAAATGCCCATGCTTTTTTTAACAGCCAAAAATACTAGCACGGACAAAATTCAGGCTCTCGATGCTGGAGCCGATGACTATGCTGTTAAACCCTTCAATTTTGAAGAACTAAATGCTCGCATTCGAGTTTTATTGCGAAGAGAAAGTGGCAATTTTCTCTCCATTTTGTATTGGGGAGAACTGCAACTCAATACTTGCAGTCAAGAAGTCAGTTATAATGGTAAAATGCTCTCACTGACGGCAAAAGAATACACTTTTCTAGAATTACTTTTACACCACGATCGCAGTGTTCTAGATGTTAATGATATTATCGAAGGTTTATGGAATGCCGATGAAGAACCTTCTCCAGCAACCGTGCGATCGCATTTAAAGAGTCTGCGTCGAAAACTACAACAAGCAGGAGCCCCTCGCAATTTTATTGAAACTGTCAGAGGACAAGGTTATCGCTTGAAAACACTCCCCGAGTCGGAAAGATTTCCCGAACCGGTTAAACAAGCTAAATATATGGGGAATAGCATCAAAGAACCAACCAAAAATCTTTTTAAAAATCCACCTTTGTTGTTAATAATTGATGATAATTCGCACTTCATTGAATCTTTAGAAAGTGCAGCCAAAGAGCAGGGAATTAATATAGAAATTGTCTTAAATCCCAGAGAAATTCGCTTTTTTTTGAATGCCAATTCCCAATTACTCCCAGATGCCGCATTGCTCAAATTATCTTTTTTGGATTCTCATCCATTAAGCAAACATTCGACGGTTTTAGCAGAACGTTTGTCGGCAATTTCCGAACTCTCCTTGCGATCGCCTTCCTTACCGATTATTGCGATCGGCGATCGCGATACCTTTGCCGATCGCCTAGAAGTTGCGCGTCGAGGGGGATGTTTTCTACTTCGAGAACCCGCAACCCCCGAGCAAACGATCGCCTCAATTATGCCAATTTTACAGCGTTCTCAGATTGAATATAAAGTGATGATTGTCGATGATGATCTAGACTTATTAAAATCCCTGCCTTCTCTGCTTCATCCTTGGAGATTTAATCTAACAACATTAGATGATTCCAGGCAATTTTGGGATGTATTGCAAGCGATCGCCCCAGATTTATTAGTTCTGGATGTAGAAATGCCTTATATTAGTGGGATTGAGTTATGCCAAGTGCTACGCAGTCATCCTTATTGGCAGCGTTTACCAGTGTTATTTCTCACGACTCATACAGATATTGAGACGCAAAATCGTGCTTTTGCGAGCGGTGCTGATGATTTTGTCAATAAGCCAATTCTTGGCCAAGAATTAGCCGATCGCATTCTCAATCGTCTCAGACGAATACAAATCTACTCTGAAACAAATTCATTAGTAATGCGATCGCCGTACTAACTCAACTTGCTAGTTATTGATTTGATCCCCCCCAGCCCCCCTTAATAAGGGGGGAGAATCCGGAAGTCCCCTTTTTTAAGGGGGGAAAATCCGGAAGTCCCCCTTTTTAAGGGGGGAGAATCCGGAAGTCCCCCTTTTTAAGGGGGATTTAGGGGGATCGAAACGTATCCTATTTGTAACTAGCAACTCGGGTTACTACTAAAATTCATATTCTGAACCAGAGGGCGATCGATTGGGAACCAAATAGAGCATAATAGAGCCATAAACCAATAGAAGATAAATTTAATGTCCCTCTCGACGGAAATTCAAGAAACAATTACCCTGCAATTAAATCGAGAACATAAGAAAATTCTCGATCGCGCAGCAGCCAAGCATTGTATGACTTTAACTGAATATTTGCTCAAACTGGTTTTAGATGCCGCAAGAGATGCAATACCGGACCCGGAACCCGACGCTTTAGTGTTGAGCGATCGCGGCCGAGAAAAGTTACAATTAAACTTACAAGCTCCTCCTCAAGGCGATCGCCCTTTAAGTTCAGGAACTGCTCCAAGAGAAAAAGATGAAAATTGGTTGTTGTAAGTTAGCTATCAGGTTTTCCGGGTGAATGCTGTTCGAGTCCTTCTGCAACCCGTTTTAAGCGTTGGAGTTGTGCCTTCATGTCCTTTTGAGTCCAAGTTAACGCAAATAAGCGAAATCCCCAACGAATGAAGGGATTAGGAATTGCAAACTCAAAACAATTTAATAAAATTGTTCCCTCGTCAGTCTCTTGACATTCCCAGCGATCGCGTCCCTGAAAAAAACCTTGAAATTCCCAGACCACTAGACCCAATTCTCGCTCAATGACTGTATTTTCTAACACGAGGGGAAGCGGGGAAAACTTAACAATAAAGCGACTGCGATCGCCAACTTCCGTACCCCATTCTCCTATAGGTTCGCACCGCAAAGATGAATTTAGCCAACAGTGCATTAAATCGCGATCGACGATGCACCGTTCGACAACAGCAACACTTGCATTAATGGTAATCGATTGCTCTAATTTCATAATCTATCAAATAAATTTTTAATCAAATAAATTCTTCTCGAATCGCTAAAGCCGTAGCAGGAGCAAGTAATATGCCGTTGCGATAGTGACCCGTTGCGAGGAGAACATTATCATAACCGGATAAGCGAGTAATAATTGGAGCCGGTTGACCTTCGGGACGAGGACGCTTTCCCCACCACGATCGCAAGACTTCCCCATCTTCAATATCGGGACAAAAGACGATCGCCTCTGCTTTCATTTTTGCCAATAAGGTTCGATCTGCAATGACTTCCCCCTCTGCATCGGGAAACTCCACCGTTGCACCTAACCAATATTCCCCTTGTCCCAAAGGAACTAGATTAATATCATTGCCAGTAATCACGGGTTGAAAATCAAGATTTCCCAAAGGATTAGCTAACTTGAGATGGAGTGCTTGTCCCAACACCGGACGAATATCAACGGCTTGTTTTAAGTGAGTAGTGAGAGAAGTCGATCCCAGTCCTGCGGCAATAATCAGATCGTCAAATTCAAGAATACCTTTGGTTGTTTCAACTTGCCTGCATTGGCGGTTTTGAGCGCCATTAAGCAGGGTTGAGCGGCAATCTCGAACCTCAGTATCAAATTGCCACTCAATCCCTTGTATTTGGGCTGCTGCAACCAGAGCGCGAGTGAGGGAGGTGGGGTCGATCTGTTTGTCTTGGGGGGAATAAACCGCACCGATCGCGCGATCGCAACACACTTGAGGACAATATTTCTGCAAAGTTTGCCGATCCCAAAGCTGCAACTCGTACCCCTGAGATAGGCGAATTTGGGCTAAATTTTCCCATTTCTGGCGATCGTCTCCCGCAAAAAGAAGTTTAACCAGTCCGTGACAATTAGAAGGAATTGTTTCTCCCGTCAGAGACTCCAATTGAGGCAGAAGCGCCTCATAATAAGCCAAACTGGTGCAACGCAATTGCCAGCGTCGTCCCTTGGTTTTCTGGCTAATAACCCCCATTAACACCCCGAGAGCGGCACCGGTGGCACCCGATGCCGGAACTTGTCGATCCACTAAAGTAACCTGTAAATTAGGAATCGAACTGAGTTCATAGGCGATCGCGGCTCCAACGATACCGCTCCCAATCACGACAACTCGCCTCATGAAGCAATATCGCTTTCCGTGGGGATCGTGTCAATATACTCATCCAAGTCTTTTAACACGCTCTTGTACTCGTCGATCGCAGAACTATACATCTTAAATCCGGCCGCAGCATCCAAGCGCTCGATATCTTCGTAAAAAGCCTCATATAATTCTGTCAGAGCCGGTCGATCCTTTGACAGAACAACCGCACGATTAATATAGCTCATGGAACCACTCAATCCACCGAGGGGTCCGTGGATGAAAGAATCTACATTCTTCCAATCCTCTGACTCAATATACTCAGCTAACTCAGGCATCCGCTCTTGGGCGCTGTATACCGGAGTCATGTATCTTTGAATCTCGGCAATTTTTTCCGGGGTGTAAACTGGAGGTGCTTTCGCAACATTACCCCCGCAACTGACCAATAGGATAGCGAAGGCCGCTAACACAATCGGTAATATAGACCGCAAGCGTTTCATAATTTAGGTTTTACAACAAAGTAACTCGACTTAACAGCATAGAACGTTCTGGGGTTCGAGCCTAACGAAATGTAAAGAAATGTTTCAATTATCTATTGTATGATTTCAGATTGAAATTGTTGCTGTCGATCGAGAGTCCAGCTTTGTACATCATTGGCTTTTCCTTGGTTAACGGCAATAATTAAGTAAGAATAATCAGACCAAGCGATCGCGCGATCGAATTCGGAAGGAATTGCGGCTGTGTCGGGGTGAGAATGATAGAATCCCAAGACAATAATATGGCGATCGCGTGCCTCTTTTTGTGCTTTTAATAAGTCTTCTGGGGCAATGGAAAAATTTCTCGCTTTTTCACCACTGCGATCGGCTAGATTAACAATTTCTTGTAAATATTTCGAGTCTTCTTCATTCCAAGTATTTCGAGTGGGAATCAGATCGAGAATAACTTTGCGATCGCCTTCAATTTCCCCTAAGATAATGCCGCAACATTCTTCCGGATAGGTTTTCTCCGCGTGACGAAAAAGGCTCTGGAATTGTTCCGATTTGATCTGAATAACCATTAAAGCTCCTTAAATGTAGAATTGTTAAAAATAGATTTATTTGTTGCAGAAGAATACTAATCGGCTTGTTGCAATATAAAAAATAAGTTATCCTGTAGGGGTTTGGTTTCCAAACCCTCTGTATTTGGTTCCTTTGTATTTGGTTTCCAAACCCTTTGTATTTGATTCTTCTAGGATATCCTGAATTATGGCACTACAAAAAGTTTTAATACCTTTATCTATCTTAGTCTTGGCAAGTCTGCTGCGAATTTCTGCAACTTCTCAACCTTCAGAGAAAACTCTCCCAGATTTAAGGTTATCTTCCGAAAATCAATCAGAAACCCATAAAACAACATCTCCGACTCAACCCAAAAATACTCTAGAGAATAATCGAGAAACTAATCTTATGGCACAAAGTCCAACAATTCCCCTTGATGGTAGCCCCGTTTACGTTCGCAAACAAGGACAATGGTATGAGGCAATTCTAATGGGTTGGCAGTGGAATAGTTCTACAGGAGAACAATATGAAGTTTCTTATGTTGCCAATAACACGACAGAAACGAGAGTGACGCGCGATCGCATTTTAACATTACAAGAAGCTCAACAGCGCGGCATTGCAACTAATGTTTACGATCTGGCCAGCCAAACGGGGATTGAGCAAATGTTAAATACCCATAATCAATGGCGGCAGAAAGTGGGGGTTTCTCCCCTACAATGGTCGCCAGATTTGGCAAATTATGCTCAAGAATGGGCGAATAAACTGTTACGCGAGAATAAGTTTGAACACCGTCAAAACTCACCTTATGGGGAAAATTTGGCATCGGCATCTGGACAACAATTAAGCCCAGAAAGAGTTGTAAATATGTGGGGAGATGAAGTTAAAGATTACAACTATAATAATAACAGTTGTAAACCGAATAAAATGTGCGGTCACTATACCCAAGTTGTTTGGAATAGCACTCGAGAAGTAGGTTGTGCTGTAGCCCGAAATAGCGATCGCGAAGTTTGGGTTTGTAATTACAATCCTCCCGGAAATATTGTCGGACGGAAGCCCTATTAAATCTCATCAAATCTCAAAATGAGTTTGTAGGGTGAAGATAAAAGCATCATCATTGCCACTATTCTGATTGAGAGAAGGAAGCCAAATTATACCAGGAGTTACAGCAATGCGATCGCTAACTTGATAGCGGTAGAGTGCCTCAACGTGCCAGACATTATCGCGATCGAGTAAAGGCACAGAATTACTCCCCGATCGCACCCCTTTAAGAGTAGGTTCAGATCCCAAAATCAAGGCACCCAAATTCCCTTCCTTCCCCAGATCGGGAAAAGCAAACGCGATCGCATAGTTCCAAATTTCTCCATCCCCAAACTCAATAAACTTGGCCTTAGTTAAACCAGCCCATGCCGAAATTGCAAAACCCTCATCGAGTTGATAAAATGCCGATAACCCGTAAGAATTACCGACAACAGGAGTATCAAAAGCACTATCTGTTCGTCCGGTATTAGCATTTAAAGCAAGAGGAATGAGATTGGCAGAAAATGACCCCGTAGCAACCCCACTCCCCCCAAAGCGAAACGTATTTGCCAGGCTATAATTATGCAGATAAGTTAACCCAAATTGGAAAGAATCGGGAGAACCCAAAACAACCTGCCCCATGAGAGAATAATTACCATTAAATAAACCTTCATCGGGTTCATTCGCATTGTTCGCTAAATAGCCTACATCGACCCGCAAACCTTCCCCAAACCGATAATTTAAGCCTACTCCTCCCCCTTCTCCCCCGATCGCATAAAGAGGGTTGCGCTGTCCAAAACGAGATAAAGCCCCTTGGCCGCCATCTTGGTCATCTAAATAAGGGTTTAGCGTCTCTGCATAGTCAAAATGGGAGCCTCCTGTGGCGAAAAGATGCACCATACCATTTTTACCCACAGGAAAGCGATAACTGAGCAGATCGAGAAAAACAGAATTAGTATTTTCGCTGACTGTAGAAGTGTCCAAAGCTAGACGACCATCATTAGAAGAGAGTAAACTGGCCGCATTTGTCCCCCCCGTATTTCCCCCCGAGGCGAACAAAGGCACTGCATTACTCGCAGAAATCTGAGTTCTCAGGCGATCGCCTCCGTAAAAACTGGTATCGAAATTGAAGCGCGATCGGTATTGAAACACCGTTTCTGTATCGGCATTAGTACGACTGCGAAAAATATCAGTAATATTGTTTGCACCCAAAACATCACTCAAGGCAAAAATAGCCTCTCCCGTCAGTTTTGTTGTCGTGGAAAACATATTTGCCTCCAACTCCTGCACTCGCGCTTCTAAACCATCCGTGCGCCCTCGTACTACTGCAACATCGTTGTTAAAATCCCTCGTGAGTTGTAAGATTGTCTCCAAATCCTCTCGCGAGACAAATTCAGAACTGGTTTGAGCAATTAGCCGTTCAATTTGTTGCCAGCAAGCATTTAATGCCGCCGCAAATTCGTAGCGAGAGAGAGGGCGATCGCCCTTATATTGGCCATCAGGATATCCTGCCAAACAATCATAACGAGCAACCAGATCCCGAAGGGCTTGGTAAGCCCAGTCTTGAGGAGAAACATCGCGAAAGTCAGATACGCGATTGATTTGAGACATGGGAGAATCGTCGCTAAATTCAAGTTCTGTAAGCGTTTGGGCGTTGAGAGGTGAGACAAATGCTAAAACAGTACAGAAAGCAAGTACAGCTTCCCATTTTGGATTTTTAAATAACATCATTTGAGATTGATTGGAAATTTTTCTAATTTTGGCCTATTTTGACGATATCCATAAGATATTCGATCGCCAGCAAATTGCCAATGTACTCGATAGTGGCGACTTAAAGAGGGCGATCGCGCAGAAACAAGAAGGAGAGTTATTGGACGAGTGACCTTACCGCCACAATTAGCACATTTAGAAAATTATTTCGTAACAAAAAATATTGCAAGGTTAGAATGGAACTAGCTCTTGATTTTTGAAATAAAACTACGCTCATGAGCGATCGCATTGCCTTTATTTTTTCTCTCGCAATTATTTTGGGGTTTAATAGCCTCACCTCCTTGAAGGTGAGGGCAGATTCGATTGAATCGGCATCCGATGGCACGGGTACTAATGTCAATCGGAATAGTAATACTTATTTGATTCAAGGTGGAACCCAAACCGGAACTAATTTATTTCATAGCTTTCAAGAATTTGGTTTAAGTGCGGGAGAAATTGCTCATTTTCTCTCGCAACCTAATATTGAAAATATTCTGGCCAGAGTAACAGGAGGCAATCCTTCTCTTATTAACGGATTGCTGCAAGTGAGTGGCGGTAATTCTCATCTTTATTTAATGAACCCGGCGGGAATTGTCTTCGGAAGCAATGCTAGTTTAAATGTGCCGGGGGACTTTTTCGCGACGACAGCGACGGGAATTGGGTTTGGAGGCGATCGCATTTTTCAGGCGATCGGCAGCAATGATTATGATAGTTTACTCGGAATGCCCACCAGTTTTGATTTCGGAATTGATAACGCGGCACCTCTTATTAATGCCGGAAATTTAAGCGTAGGAACGGGTCATAATATAATGCTGACGGGGGGAACAGTTATTAATACTGGGCAATTGAATGCACCGGGAGGAAATATTACGATCGCAGCTATACCGGGAACCAATCGTGTCAAAATCTCCCAAGCAGGAATGATTTTAAGCCTCGAACCGGACATTCCCACTTCAGCAACCGGAAATCCCTTAACCCTGACTGCCCTTGATTTGCCGGCTTTACTGGTAGGGGCAGAATCTCAAGGGATAGAGACAGGTTTAAAAACAAATAATACAGGAGAAGTTCAACTCGCTTCCGGAGAAAATATCCCTTGGGAAACAGGAACGGCAATTGTTACGGGAAACGTTGATGTTAGTTTGGGAACATTAGGAAGTGTGGGGGGAAATGTAGGGATATTTGGCGATCGCCTTGCCCTATTTAACGCCAATATTGACGCTTCGGGAGACAGTGGGGGCGGTACGGTATTAATCGGGGGAGAATATCAAGGATTGGGAGATTTACCGACAGGCGATCGGGTTTATATTGATGCCAATTCTACTATCCGCACCGATGCCCTCTCGGAGGGGGATGGGGGACGAGTTATAGTCTGGGCAGATGAAATAACGGGATTTTATGGCAATATCAGTGCCAGAGGGGGACAGCATGGAGGGAATGGTGGTTTTGTAGAAACTTCGGGGAAACAAGACCTCATCTTTCGCGGCGATATTGATGTTAGTGCTTCCCAAGGTCAAGACGGATTTATTCTTCTCGACCCACAAAATATTAACATTGTTACAGGAGCCGCAGGAAGCCAAGCTAATGATGCAGCACTTGGAGACAATCAGATTCTCTTTGCAGATGGCGGAGCAACAACCTTTACAATTTCTACGGGAACATTACAGAGTTTAAGCGGTACGATTCTTCTCCAAGCAACACAAGATATTTCTACCAATATTGGCGTTAGCCTCAACTTTACGGCAGCAACTTCGGTTACTTTCCAAGCCAATAACAATATTTTTCTCAATAATGCCACGTTGAATTTTGCGGGAGCTACTGCGATCGCCTTTATCGCTGATGCCGATAATGACGGAATTGGCGATGTTAATATGGCAAATGGTTCTATAATCAACACCAATGGAGCAGATCTGAACTTGACCGGAGCTAGGCTTTTTGTTCAGGACATCAATGCGGGAACGGGTAAAATAACTCTCAATGGCAAAAATGAAGTTACTTTTAACAATACTCCCACGATTTCAACTCAAGACCTGACCATTCGCAGCGATATCATTAATCTCGCGATTCCGACAACCATTAATGGTACAGGCAATCTCGTGTTAGAAACCGCGACCGCAAGCCGAGATATTATTTTAGGGGGTACGGGAACGCTCCTAACAGCATTAGACCTGACGACCAGTGAACTGCAAACCCTACAAAATGGATTTAGTTCTGTTACCATCGGTCGAACCGATGGGACAGGGAATATTACTTTAAGCGACCCAAATAGTTTAATCCAACCCACTCATATCGCTGGAGCCGGTAATTTTATCGGTGCAAATCAAAATGCAGCTTGGACGCTAACGGGAAGTAATAGTGGCAGTTTGGGAGGTTTGGCTAATAGTTTAACTTTTAGCAATGTCGCCAAAATTACTGGAGGGAATGCCGATGATACTTTTGCTTTCACCAGTGGTGTTAATTTTAATGGCAATATTGATGGGGGAGCGGGTTTTGATACCCTTGATTATGCCAATTATGGCAATGCTGTTTCCGTCGATATCTTTAACGGTACGGCAACGGGGACATTGGGGATCGCTAATATTGAAACTTTTATTTCACCACCTACACCCACAACCACAACACCCACACTCACACCCACACCAACCACAACACCCACACCCACACCCACACTCACACCCACAACCACAACAATATCTTTGCCTGCATCTCTTGTTTCTCCTCTCCAAACGCGATCGCTTTCGACGCTATCTGTATCTTCACTCAACTCGAATAGCGAGTCCTTAACTTTATCTCGAGATCGTGTCGGCAATTTGCTCGATCGCGGCAATATCGAAGAGGCGATCGTCACCTTAGATGCTTACCATTCTCAAAGTTTTTTGAGCTATTTTAGCAAAGATAAAGCCACCAACGTCCCTTCTCTAGAAGACCTGCAATTGACTCTCCATCGCATGAGTAAGGAGACGGGGGAAATGACCGCAAGCCTTTATATTTTTAGCCGTAGCGATCGCCTCGATCTGATCCTCGTCCCCCCCACCAGCGAACCCATCCACTACAGCATCCCCGATATTTCCCAGGAAACTCTCCTCGCGGAAATCTATAATTTTCAAAACGCGATCGCCCATCCCCTCCACCGTCGTAATACCCGCTATCTCGCCCCCGCACAGCAACTCTACAAATGGTTAATTGCCCCCGCAGAAAAGGACCTACAGCATTTTGCGATTAAAACCATCATGTTCGTCCTCGATGACGGCTTGCGAACCCTCCCTATGGCAGCGCTGCACGATGGTAATAAGTTTTTAGTCGAGAATTATGCCCTATCCCTCGTTCCCAGTCTGTATTTAGTCCCCCCTCATTACGTTGATATTCGTAACAGTTCAGTTGTTGCGATGGGGATGTCAAAATTTACCAATAATGGTGCTTTACCAGCAGTTCCCGTGGAGGTCGATACCATTGCCCAAAAATTCAATGCCCCAGAAACCTTCCTCAACGAAACCTTTACTCTCAAGGCCTTGCAACGGGAATCCCAACGCAACCAAACACAAATCCTCCATTTAGCCACTCACGGACAATTTCAACCCGGTATTCCCTCCGAGTCCTATATTCAACTCTGGGATCGCCCTCTGACTTTGGAGGAAATGGGAGCATTAAATTGGGGAGCAACAAATATTGAGTTATTGGTCCTGAGTGCCTGTCGCACGGCTTTGGGAGACGAGAGTGCCGAGTACGGTTTTGCGGGGTTAACGATACAATCCGGGATAAGTTCCGCAGTTGCCAGTCTTTGGTATGCCGATGATGCAGGAACTTTAGCATTAATGACAGAATTCTATCGTCAGTTACGAGAAACACCAACCAAAGCACAAGCCTTACGACAAGGGCAAATGGCCTTAATTCAAGGAGAAGTGCGTTTGGAAAAAGAAGAGAGTGAATTAGACAGTAAAAAAATTGGTGAATTGGTTAGTCCTTTCGGACGGGTGACATTGCCCCCCGAGTTAGCAAATTTAAGCGATCGCAACTTTCAACATCCTTATTATTGGGCAGGTTTTACGATGATTGGTTCTCCGTGGTAACTATCAATTATCAACTCTCAACTCTCAATTATCAATTATCAACTATCAATTATCAACTCTCAACTATCAATTATCACTTCCCGTTCTAATAAAGGAATAATAGCATCAGCAGGAAGCGCTTTCGCAAAGAAATGGCCTTGAGCAAATTGGCAATCTAACTCTTGTAATTTTTGCATTTGTTCGCGGGTTTCAACTCCTTCTGCAACGGCTTGTAAACCCAAACTTTCTGTCAGGTTTAAAATTGCATTGACCAATCTTAAATTTCTTTGAGATGCTAACATAGAATTAATAAAAGAGCGATCGATTTTCAGCATATCGATAGGCAGATTATGTAAATACGCTAAAGAAGAATAACCCGTGCCAAAATCATCCAAACAAAGCTGAATATTGCCTTGCTTCAGTTGCTCGAAAACCTTTTTTGCGGCTTCTGCATTATCAATCAGAATACTTTCCGTAATTTCTAATTTTAAAATGTTTCCAGTGACCTCATATTTTTGTAAAAGGCGTTCTAGAATTTCAATAAAATCCGGTGTAAAAAGCTGTAATCCAGAAACATTAATACTAACCGTTAAGTCAGAGAGATAAGGAAATTGCGATCGCCACAAACTCAGATGTTTAATTCCTTCTTCTAATACCCATTTTCCGAGGGAAACAATTAATCCAGTTTGTTCGGCCACAGAAATAAATTCTCCTGGAGAAATTAAGCCTCTAGTGGGATGTTGCCAGCGCACTAAGGCTTCAAAACCAACAATTTTTGCATCTGCGAGGGAAACAATTGGTTGATAGTGAAGAATGAGTTCCTCGGTAGAAATTGCCCGCGCCAAATCTGCCTCAACTTGTAGGCGTTTAATCGCTACAGAGTGCATTTGGCGATCGAAAAAGGCTGTCGATCCCATGCCTTGTTTTTTAGCAGATTCCATTGCTGTATCTGCTGCTTGTAAATAATCTGCGGGTTGCTCGTAATTCATATCACTATAAGCGATACCAATGCGAGTAGTAGAAGAAATTACCTCCCCTTCAATAACAAAAGGTTTCGATAAAGATTGATGAATAGACTCGGCAATGAAATGAGCATCTTTAGTCTGAGATAAATTGTCTAATAAAATTGCAAATTCATCACTTCCCGTCCGAGAAAGCGTCGTATTAAGAGGAATACAAGTACGAAGGCGATCGACCATTTCAACTAATAATTGCTCTCCGATCGTTCGCCCCAAACTGGATTTGATTAATCGATAACGTTCGACATCCAATGAGAGGATAGCAAATGGTCGGTTTTGAGAGAGGCATTGTTGAATATAATCGAGAAATAAACTTTGGTTAGGAAGTCCCGTTAAAGAATCATAAAATGCTTGATATTGCAATCGTTCTCGGGCGGTTTCTAGTTCTTGCTGTCGGGTGCGAGTTTGTCCGATAAAAGCGAGAGTTTTATCAATTGTAATTTCTAGATCGTCGAGATCGATGGGCTTAATCAAAAAGTCAAATGCCCCCCGATTCATCGCTGTTCTAATATTGTCCATATCTCCATAGGCAGACATCACAACAGCTTTCAGAATCAAGTCCATCTCCGCAATTTTATTCAACAAAGTTAGCCCATCCATTTCGGGCATATTAATATCTGTGAGTACCATATCGATGCTGCGATCGGATT
>NZ_JAYGHV010000032.1:0-16343 GCF_034932145.1 Spirulina sp. 06S082
TTTGCCTTTCGCACGCCTTCCGATTACAGCAACCTCTTGAAAGAGGCAGGATTTAATGTTTTAAATATCGCCAATAATCATTCTTTTGACTTTGGCGATCGCGGTTTCCAAGATACGGTTGCTAATATCGAAAAAGCGGGGATAAAAGCTATTGGAGAAAAAGATAAAATTGTTTATACCTATCACGAAGGAGCAAAAATTGCTTGGCTTGGTTTTAGCTACTTTCCTCATCAGAATTCTATCTTGAACTTGCCTAAATCCCTCGCTTTGGTACGAGAAGCAGAAGCAAATGCAGATATCGTCATCGTTTCCATTCATGCTGGTGCAGAAGGAACAGGAGCGATGCACGTCAAGGATCGCACGGAATATTTCTATGGTGAAAATCGCGGCAATTTAGTGCAGTTTTCGCGCAGTGCTATTGACGCAGGAGCCGACTTGATTTTAGGACACGGCCCCCACGTTCCTCGTAGTTTAGAACTCTATCGCCACAAATTAATTGCCTATTCTTTAGGCAATTTTTTAGGCTATAAAACCTTTTCTACTGAAGCAGAATTAGCGTATTCTTTAGTCTTAGAAGTGGAATTAGACGATCGCGGCGACTTTCTCTCGGGTCAAATTCATCCAGTACGATTGCAAAAGAACGGTATTCCCCAACCGAGCGATCGTGGAGAAACCATCCAACTCATGCACCGTCTCACACAAACCGATTTTCCGCATACTCCCCTGACAATTACCCCAGAAGGACAAATTCTCAGAAATGACGCGATCCTAGCTCAGGAAGATCGCGATCGCATCAATACTTCTCTAACAGAATTTTTCCTACCGACGGGAATTGCAGCCCCGGAAAATTAATCCCATTCAATGACAAAAATTTGAACAAAATAGATATCTTTTTCTGAGAAGGATAGCTTAACATAAAACTTAGCGGCAGTAATTTTGGAGAGATATTTATGGATATTGTTATTGGATTGCTGATGGGTTTTAGCATCTCAGCCATAGTTGGTACAGGAGTACGGCGCACGGCTCTAGAAAAACAAAGCCGGGGTGAAGAAATTCGCTTGGAAAAACTGCGTCAAGAACTTAATAATGTCCACGAACTTCAATTACAACAGACCATTCAATCTTTAAAAACCGACTATTTACAACAATCTGAAGCGAAAGAAATTGAGTTAAAGCAAAACTATCAACGTCAATTAGCTGAGGCGATCGCTGCTCAACAGCAAGAAGCTCAACAGGCGATCGCCGCTCAACAGCAAGAAACTCAACAGGCGATCGCTGCCCAGAAACAAGAAACTCAACAGGCGATCGCTGCCCAGAAACAAGAAACTCAACGGGCGATCGAGCAACTAGAGAACAAACACACCCAAGAATTAGCAGTCTTAAAAGCAAAAATTATTGCTGCATTTGCATCTCAACCATCAGAGAAAATTAAAGTTGAGCCTGTGCAAAAAGGAGTTTCTGGGAGTCAAACCGCCGATCTTCCTCAACTTTTTAACTCTATCTACGATCCCGATCCTGTTATTCGCCAGCAAGCAGTCTTGGCGATCGGCAATATTGCCGCAGAGAAAAAAGTGAGAAAAGAGATAGAGCGAGCCATTCCTGTTTTAGGTAAACTCTCCCAAGATACAGAGCCTTCTGTGCGTTTAGCCGCCGTTACCGCCTTAGCACAAGTTAATTCCCAAGAAGTTGTCACCTATTTGCAACGCACCCTCAATGATGCCGACAGCACTGTTATGCAAGCCGCCAGCGAAGCGATCGCCAAATTTAAACGTTATGCCCCCAAAGTCGCCAAACCCGCGCCGCCGAATGCCGCCGCTAAATCTCAACTCCTGCAATAAAGGCGATCGCATTGCTTTTTGATTAAGTTTTCCCGCTAATTTCACTACTCACTTGATAAAAGGAAGTAGTGGGCGGGGAAACAAACAAGTGAGCCATGTCCTTTAGTATCTTTTCGTGAGTTTCATTTCGATTAGAGTCCATATCTTCGATATTATCCCAGAGAATTAAAGCAATCCCCTTATCTGTATTAGGTTCTTCCCGCAATAAGTAAGCTCCTTTAAAGCCGTGGGTATAAGTCGAAACAGCATTAGCGAATAACCTTTCAGCTTCGGCAAACTTACCCGGTTTAAATTCCCCAATTGCCACGTAAGCATAGTTATGCTTGAGAAAATCCATGAATTCTGCTGACATCAGAACCTCCGCGATTGATTGACTGTTATTAGTAAAGCGCAAACCACAACTGCAAAAGCATCTTTTCAGAAAATTTTCCTTTTTTACTTACTTTTTTCCTCCTTTTCCTCAGTCATAATTCTCTCAAAATTTGCTACAATTTGACGAATAACGAGATGTGAATCTGGATGAATCGACAAGAAATTCTCAAACAATATGAGGCGGGAGAACGAAGTTTTTGCGACCTCGAATTAGCCGAAATCGATTTAAGTTCAGCGATTTTAAAAGGAGTCGATTTCACGGGTTCAATTTTAGCCAAGGCTAATTTTAAAAACTCAGACTTAAGCAACTCTAACTTGAGTAGTGTAAATCTGGAAGATGCCGATCTTGAATTGACAAACTTTTCCCGAAGCGATCTGAGTATGGCGGAATTGATACAAGCCAATCTCAGTAATGCTATCTTTAATTTAGCCTTTTTCACTGGCGCGGATTTAATGGAGACTTATTGTTTAAATTCTCAATTTGTGGGAGCAGAATTGATTGGTGTTAATTTTGCTTCTGCAACGTTGATTGGAGCGAGTTTGATGGGAGCAAACTTAATGGGATCGGATTTGAGTGGCGCAAATTTTAGTCGGACTTATCTTTATTCTGCTAATTTAAGTGAAACAAATATTGATGAGATTAACTTACAAGGAGCGCTCTACAATGCTCAAACTCAATTTCCTGTAGGTTTAGAGCCGATCGCGGCTGGAGCTTACCTGATTGCTCCTCATGTTAACCTTTCTGGAAAAAATTTAAGCGGGATTGACTTACCCAGTGCCAATTTAAGCGGTGCAGATTTAACCCATGCGGATTTAAGGCGATCGAAGTTGATTTTGGCAAATTTAAGCGGTGCAGATTTAAGTGGTGCAGATTTAAGTGGTGCGGATTTAAGTGGTGCGGATTTAAGTGGTGCTAATATCAAAGATACCAAGCTCGATGGGACAAAGCTCAATGGTGCAATTCTTCCTGATGAGACAGTAAGTTGTTAGTTTAGCGGAATATTATTGAATTGCGTAAGTCCTATGATTTGCACTAGATCCTCGATTTTTCTCATTACAATCATCACAACCGAGCCATTCTGAGTTATTTTTGAGATTGAATAGCGGTCTTCTAGGAAACTGGTAGGAATGAATTTGGTGCAGTGCTATCGCGTATTAGGGCTAGAATTTGGGGCAGAATTGGAGCAAATTAAAGGCTCCTATCGACGTTTGGCTAGACAATATCACCCCGATGTCAATCCTGACAATCAGGGGGAAGCACAAGCCAAATTTATTGAGATTACAGAAGCGTATCAATTCCTTCTCAAAACGGGTAAATCTCTGCCACGTATTATCTCTCCCCCTCCTCCTCCCGTTCGCCCCAAAACTCCCATTTATCAACAACCGATAAAAGCGAAAATTCCCCGTCCTCCTTTATCGGAACGAGAACGATCGCTTAAGTTTGAATCCTACCAACTCCTGCAAGACTTGCTGAAAAAACGTCGTTTTGCTAGGGCGATCGCCGTAGTGGAAGGGTTAGCGATTCGCCTTCCTCACGATATCGAAGTGCGTCAATGGCAGGCGATCGCCTATCAATGTTGGGGACGACATCTTATTAACCAACGCCAATTTGACAAAGCTAGACTCTATCTTAAAAAAGCCCTTCGCACCGATCCTCACAATCGCTCTCTCTGGGCAGAGATCGAGAAAGAATTTCGCCGCCTAGAAAAGATGGTTTAAAATGAATCATTAATGGTTCATCGATAATTATTTATTGCAATGGTAACTGCTTCTCAATCTACTGAAACCGTAATTTATCAAGGACAGTTTGGCGAATTTACAATCACCGATCGCGATCGCCAAGGAGTCATTATTTACCGCAGTGGTTTGGCTGTGGCTGCACTCTCTTTCCTGCTAGGAACGAGTTTACTATTGTGGCAGGGTGCAACACCTTTCGTTTTAAATATTTTAACGGTTTTATTTGCCTTCTTTGCTCTAGGTTTAGGCACTAGCCTGTTAACGATTCACATTTATTTAGTGCCGCTACATCGATTGTTACAGATGTTTTGGCTAGTGGGAACGGTTTTTTCCACGGCGATCGCCTTTTCTTCTCCGGAACCCCTCGCTTTGTTCGTTTATAAACACCCTCTCACACTTCTCGGGACGGGCTTTATTTTTGCAGCCTTAACAGGCATTTATTTTAAAGAAGCCTTTTGTTTTAATCGCTTGGAAACGAAACTCTTAACTCCCCTTGTTCCCATTCTCTTATTGGGTTTTATGGCAGGAATTTTCCCCTCGGAAATTCAGCAACTTTTTCTGGCCAGTTGGAGTATTTTATTTGCTGTTTTCGCCCTTCGTAAAGTCTTCCAAGCAATTCCCCCGGATATTGGTGATAAATCTGTTTTTTCCTATCTCGAAAATCAAAAGCAACAAAATTAAATCTAAGCATTCCGGCGCGATCGCATCCCCAATATCGCGTAGGGACGTTAAATTTAACGTCCCTACACAATCGGATTATTCCCCAAATTAATAAGCGTCTTGCAACTCATAAAAATCCGGTGAAATGTAATCCTTGCGTAACGGCCAGCCGATCCAATCTTCCGGCATTAACAAGCGCTTGAGATTGGGGTGTCCCTCATAAACAATCCCATACATATCGTAGGTTTCTCGTTCCTGCCAATCGGCTCCTTTCCAGATCCAATACAGTGAAGAAACAGTCGGATTTTCTCGCGGTAAAAACACCTTAACTCGAATTTCTTCCGGCTTATCAACATTATCATCGACCTTAATCAAATGATAAAAACTAACTAATTCCTTGCCAGGTCCGACATCATAACCCCCCTGACACTGCATACAGTTAAACCCATAAGCATAGAGTGCCGTTGCCACGGGAATGAGAAATTCCGCATCCACCTTAATGACTTCAACCCCCAAATGGTCCTTCTCTAGGGCTTCGTGACCGAAACCATTTTCCGTTAACCAACTGGAAACTTTACCGGCTTCAACAATTTCAGTTTCTGCTTCGCTCACTTAAACCTCCTCCTTTTCAGTTGCTTCTTCCAACGCGATCGGCATTCCCATCGCCGCAGCTAACTCTTTTGGGGGGGCTTTGCGGGTAGCCGAAGCTAAATATTCCCCGGTTAAAATTGGCTCTACCGACTTCATTCCGTGGGTCGTGCTGTAATAACGATGGGTTTGTTGTAGCACTTGTTCGCGTTCTTGGATAGACTCATTCGCCACCTTCTTGCGTAACTTGACGATCGCATCCATAATCGCCTCGGGACGGGGAGGACAACCTGGAATATAGACATCGACGGGAATGAGTTTATCCACCCCTCGCACGGCGCTGGGAGAGTCCATACTGAACATTCCCCCAGTAATCGTACAGGCTCCCATCGCGATCACATATTTGGGGTCTGGCATTTGTTCGTAAAGACGCACTAAAGCGGGAGCCATTTTCATCGTAATCGTCCCTGCAGTGATGATTAAATCCGCTTGACGGGGGCTTGCCCGAGGCACTAGCCCAAAACGGTCAAAATCGAAGCGAGAGCCGATCATGGCTGCAAATTCGATGAAACAGCAAGCCGTCCCGTAGAGCATCGGCCACAAACTGGACAATCTGGCCCAGTTATGGAGATCGTCTACGGTGGTTAAAATAATGTTTTCCGATAATTCTTGGGTCACTCCAGTGCGGTTGACAGGATTGAGAATTTTTTCGGTTTGTTGCTGCGCGATCGCAGTTTGAGATTGAGGATTATTCACGACCATTCCAAGGCTCCTTTTCTCCAAGCGTACACGAGAGCCACTACGAGAATGGCAATAAAAATAAGGGCTTCCACAAAGGCTAGTAGTCCCAATTGACTGAAAGCAACCGCCCAGGGGTAGAGAAAGACGGTTTCCACGTCAAAAACGACGAAAACCAAAGCAAACATATAGTAGCGAATATTAAATTGAATCCATGCGCCCCCCATGGGTTCCATGCCAGATTCGTAGGTGGTGCGCCGTTCTGCACCTCCCGTTCGCGGTCGCAAGAGGAAGGATGCCGTTAGTGCCAAAACAGGCACTGAACTGGCCAAAATCAGAAATCCTAGGAAGTATTCGTAACCACTGAGGTGAAACACGCGCTCTCCTCGCTATTTTGTGTAACAGGGTTTGCAATTTTTGATTATACGGGGTTTGGGGGGTGAAGGAAAGGGCGATCGCCACTCAATTTAGATTCTTTCCTTAAATCGACTAAATGTTAGCGATCGGGGAATGGACCAAAGATAATTTGCCCAGAAAAGGATTGTCCTGCGGTGGGTTCTTTTGTGTCTACATTGAAAACTTGTAAGCGCAACACTTGTCCGTCTTGTCCAACTACTGTAACCACTGCATTATTCCCACTCAATCCCACAGAAGTCGATTTTGCTGCCACGCCATTAATTAAAACATTGCCACTAGAATCGGTACTGAGGACATTGCCACCAATAACATAATCGGAAGGGAGGGTGACGATCGCCGGAAAGTCTCCCCGTTGTACACTGACTGAGAAGGTCGTGCCGTTTTCATCGGTAAAGGTGCCGCTATCCCCACTAATCCCTGGAGAGATAGCTGCATCGTAGCTTAAGAGAGTGACGGTGGCATTAATAGTGGTAGAATTTGCATTAGGGTCGGGGATTTCTGTGGCGATCGTGGCGGCTGACGAGGAACTGGCAGAAAGACTGCTGGAACCCGATGAAGCAGCCATAGGATCGCTGGCTCCACTAATGGCACTCGATAGGAAGGATTGCGAAAAACCTGAATTGTTGGGGCTGCGGGAGGGTGCTGAGGCGATCGCCCCGGCATTGATAAGATTGCTGGCGGTTGGTAAAGCTACATTAAAACCATTAAAAAGCTGTCCCTGCAAGAGATTTTCAAATTCTGCTTGGTTGAACTGTTCGATCGCGCCTATTTCCCCCGCAACGCTAATGGAAACGCGCTGTTTGGCTTTGAGGCGAAGCGAGGCTACGCTAGGATCGTCTAGATCGGCGACTTCAACTTCTCCTTCAAGTACGCTAATTGTTCCTTCTCGTTTGGCATTCACTTCGATCGCGTAGGTTGTACCGCGAGTCGCAGCAACAATCGATCCCACACAACCTCGGGCGGGACCGGAAATAACAACTCTTCCCTGACGCACTTCTACACAACGACTGCCGACAATAAAGGAGGAATTGCGACCGATGCGAATGGAGGCATTATTATTGAACTTGAGTCCTGCCCTGGCTTGTTCGGTTCTAACTTGTTGTCCCGATCGCGCAATGTTATTTAATCGCGCTTTTTGTCCTTGAATAAAAACGCGATCGCTGTCAAGAATTTCAATAATTGTTGCACTGGTAATTTGTTGCCCTTGTACGGGAATCTGGGGTAGGGCGATCGTTAACGATAATGCGATCGCAAAGATAACTAAGAATTTCTTAATGTACATCATTTTGTTATCAGTTAGTTATTATTGCTTAATTGTACCCGATCAAAAACGGAAAACTGTACGCACCGAGCCTACAAAAATTGTACTATTATCGCGAATGTGGCCGGGATTGGTGACGAGGAAAAATCCCGGTAAAATCGAGAGATTATCGTTAAGGCGAAAGCGGTAAAAGGTTTCCAAATGGAGAGATGTATCGGCATCAATTCGTTCGATCGCGGCTCCTGCAATCAGTTTAGGGGGAATTCCTAACATGAGTGCGAAAAAGTCTCCTTCTCGTCCAAAAGGGTCAGCAATGCCGAGGGAGAGGGAGCCTGTTGCACTGAGGGCGATCGCCTGAGATTCGCGCGATCGCGTCAAAGCAAATCCCCCCCATGCTCCTAAAACAACGTTAGGATGAAGGCGAATTTGCATGGTAAAATTTAGCGCATGAATATCGGCGGGTTCGAGAAAAAAGCCCGAGGTATCGGCGTTAAAACTTCCTGTTAGTGTATCTAAGCGCCCATCACTAGCGTAACCATTCAGATAAGCTACCCCCGTAATTATATTTTCGGAAGGTTTGCTCAGAACTTGTATCCCCAAGGTGCGATGACTGGCATCAAATAAGCCTCTCCCGGAACTATTCCGAACACCGTAAGCCATTTGCAAGCGAGTGCGATCGCTCACTAACCAATCAAAGCCAAAGCCTGAATTTAAAGCACCAATTTGTAAGAAAGGACTCCCAGAGGCAAAGCGAGAAACTGCGCCATGTCCGGATTCAAGATAGGGAGTATTAGCAGTGAGAACATCAGTAAGGCTAAACCCTAGGGGTTTAACTGTGAAAACGACGCGATTGTTAAAAGCAGCCGTGCGATATTCAAGAGAATTGAGAACGATATCGTTACTTAAACCCGATTGGGAATTGAGCAAGGCCATGTAAGTATTGAGAACTTGAAAATTAGCAAAGCCAAGGTTATCAAAATTCCCAGTACTGAAGGCAAAAGTAAAGCGATCGCGTCCAGTAAAAGAAGTTAAAAAGGCGAGTTGAGTTTGATGGGTAAAAACTGTTTCCGTGTTGCCAAAACCGGGTGGATTTCCTCCCGCAGGAGTGGCTAAATTAAGAACAGTTTGACCGCCAAATTTTACAGTTGTTGAAAATTGATTGGCTTGTAGTTCGGTAATTCTGGCTTCTAAACTATCAACTTGGCTGGAAGTTGTAGCAAGTTCGGTCAATTCCTGCTGAAAGTTTTCTCTTAATTTTTGAACGGTTTCTCTATCAACCGCAAGCAAATTTTGTAGATTGGCCAAACAATAATTTAAGCCTACAGCAAAATCACTGCGACTGAGGGTTTGCTGCCCGCGAAAAATGTCGTCTGAGGTCTGCAAACAATTATATCGTTCTGCCAGCGATCGCAATGCTTCGTAAGCCCAATCTGTGGGTTGTACGTCTTGCAATTGGAAAACAGGGAGAATATTTTCCCAAGCATCTGTGGGGGTTTCTGGAGGAGGTAAAAAGTCCTCCTGGCGATCGGAGAAAAGAAGCTCTCTCGCTCTAGGATCGGATTCTGTAAAATTGTCAGGAGAAGAGGATATTGCTGGGAGAAAGCGTTGGCGATTCTCCTCTGACTGTGCTAAGACTCGATCGGGTAAAAAAAGCGTGAAAAACTGCCATGCGAGTAAAGAATAAATCCCATACACTGGCAGCGATCGCGCAAACCTCATCTTTACATTAGGGGCTTGATTCCCGTTTGTCCGATATCTCTTCCGCATAATCTAACAAACTCGATACTCAAATACAAGTTTTTTCTTATAATAGCTTAAACGAGTTTGGCGATCGCAAAGAAAAGTCGGAAAGTAGTTTTAACACCACCTTCCGACGTTTAGCTCCCAAACTTTAAAATTTTAATAATCGAAACTTATAGGCTTTCTGATAACTTGACTCGCGATTGAGGGGGAAAAATCCTTGATTGCAACCGCGAACTTATTTATAGTATGTCCATAAAATCCGAGGGCGTAAATATAGAAAAATTGATATGTTTTTTGTCAAAAAGACGGAAAAGCGATCGCCATCTTGATAAAAGTTGATAAAAGTTGACAAAACAGCCCACCGATTTATTTACACTGAATTTCCAAGGGCGATCGCCCTTGAAAAACCGAGATGGGGAATAGTATGGCGGTTGGATATGAGCGATCGGCTAAGATGAGAAACATATTCTAGTTGTGGTATTAGAACTCATCGCACGGGCAAAAGCAGAGGGCTGGAAGATGCTGGATTTAGCAGGAATGGAGTTGACAGAGTTGATATGAGAATATATCCTCAGCAAAGCGGATTTGATATAAAACCCACGATCGAAAAAGCGATCGCGCCTTCAAAAAATAGATGTAAAATAAATGTTTGAGGTCATTATTCCGGTTAAAAATCGCAGCGAAATTAAACAATGTGTCGATTCGTTAATTAATCCAGAAAATGTACGCGATCGCGTTTACAATAACTCACCCAAACGAGTCATTATTTGTGATGGCGGCTCGAGCGATCGCCCTTGCATTTCAGCTTTACAAGAATTGCAAAAACGGGACACTGTAGAGATTCTCTCCTATCCTAGTTCTCAGTTTAACAAGTCTCGTTTAATCAATCAAGGGATTTTGCATTCTCATGGGGAATATTTACTCATCTCCGATGCTGATATTATTTGGAATGCAGAAACGCTGACAAAATTACTCGATCGCGTTAAATTGCAGGAAAAGGCGATCGCTTGCGTGCAGAATGTTGCAGAATCTAATCCTGCTGCTGAAGTTTTAAAACGCGATCGCTATACTTATAAAATTGCGGTTGAGAATAATATCCCTTTGGTTAAAATTGTTCGAGAAGAGAACAATATAAGCGAAAATCGTCCCGGTTGCGGTTTAATCTGCACTCGCAAAAGCACATTAATAGCATTAGGAGGATATAAAGAAATCTTTCAAGGATGGGGATGGGAAGATCGGGATTTATTGATGCGTGCAGAACTATTAGGATTTGAGATTTGTTGGACGGGTAAAGTAATTCATCTTTCTCATTCAGATAATGTCAGAAATCAGAGCAACGATCGTTCTATTATGACAACAAGAAATCTTAATATTATAGCTTCCCTTCATTCTTTACAAAAAAGCGCGATCGGCGATCTAGGCAAATATCAAATAAGAAAACATCCTGAATTGTTCAAGAATCGAAAATAGAGTAAACATTGCTTGCTCATAATATTTGAGCCATAATGAAAAGATACTGCTTGAAAAAGAGAAGGAAAGATGCTCATTAAACCTCGTTATCTCAGACAATTTTCTCAAGCGATCGCGATCGCCTTTTTATTTGCATTGGGAGGAATTTTTCCTAGTCTGGCACAAAATACACCTAAACGCTTTTCTCAATGGTGTTCTCATCTCGATAGTTTCCCCGCAAATACTCAAAATACTATTAAAATACTCCTCGAACAAGCAGAAACAAGGGATTGCGATCGCGCTGAAGAAATTCTGAGTTCAATGCTACAACTCTCTTTAAGCGGTCGAGAAATTAGCGATTTACGTCCTCTTGCTTCTTTCACTAATCTCAAGGCTTTATCTTTAAATCACAATCAAATTGTAGATGTTTCTCCCCTTGCTAATTTAACCAATGTCACCTTTCTGATTTTGGGATTTAATCAAATTGTAGATGTTTCTCCCCTTGCTAATTTAACGAACTTAACTTATCTCGATCTAACTAAAAATAACGTTACCAATATTCAATCCCTAGCAACCTTAACTCAACTCAGTTCTTTATCTGCGCTTGATAACCCCATTGCTCAGAAAATATGCCCTATTAAACCCACAACAGTTTGTGCTTTTAGTGACGATAGTGGCGATGTTTTGGCCAGCGCAGAAAACTTCTACGAACAAGGTAAATTTAAAGAGGCGATCGCCGAATTTGAGAAAGCCCTCGATACTTATCAACAAGCCAGCGATCGCGTGCGAGAAGGTCATGTACTCAACCGATTGGGAGATAGTTATCGCAGTTTAGCAAAATATCCTCAAGCCCTAGAATTTTACGACAAAGCTCTAGAAAAACGGCAAGAATCAACGGATTTGCTGCGGTTTAGTACCACTTTAATTAGTCTGGCGGATATTTACGAACGTCTCGGACAATACAATCAAGCTAAGGAATATATAGAACAAGCAATTGTCAAACTTTCTCGGCAGAAAAATGATAGCAATTTGATTGCAGAAGGTGGGATCTATGCTTTGCCGACTCAAGAAGCAAGATTGCTGGAAAATTTAGCTAGAATTGAGAACAAATTAGGACAAAGCGATCGCGCCTATTTTACTGCCCAACGCTCCCTCGAAATCTATGATAAAATGATTTCTCTCCTCGAAATATCCGAAGCAGAAGATTATACCGAAATCATTCAAGGAAAACAGAAAATTCTCGATCTCATTGGTAGAATATCCATCGATCGCGGACAACCGAGAAAAGGATTAGAATCTTTAGAAAAGGCGCTTTCTTTTGCCCGAGAAATTGGCGATCGCGCTGGAGAAGCTAAAACCCTCAATAATATCGGAGAAGCCTATCTCGCTTTAGGAAACCCCAAAAATGCACTAAAATTCTATCAACAAGCCGTCACGGGCTTTATAGAGGTAGGAGATCGCGCCGGAGAAGGGACAGCCTTAACCAATATGGGGGCAACTTTAATAGAACTGGAACGATACGACGAAGCCAGTACCCATCTCCTCAATGGGATTAAAATCTGGGAAAATCTGCGACCTGGACTCAGTGACGAAAATAAAGTATCTCTGTTTGAAGTACAGGCACAAACCTATCAATATTTGCAAAATGCCCTGGTTAAGCGCGATCGCATCGAAGAATCCCTCGAAATTGCCGAACGAGGACGCGCCAGGGCATTTGTCGAATTATTAGCCTCCCGTACTCAAGGGGAAATTAGCGCCCCAGACTCCCCTAATATCGACGAAATTCGGGCGATCGCCAAGGAACAAAATGCCACCATTGTGCAGTATTCTCTCATTGGCGAAGAGGTTTATATTTGGGTGATCCAACCCAATGGAATCATCGATCTGCGAATTGCCAAACCCGAACCCCCAAAAGAGGAAAAAACCGAGAAAGTTGTCTTTAGTAGCTTAGTCGCCAATACTCGCAATTCACTATTTTCCAGAAGACCCCGCGAGACACAACTCGAATTGCGAAAATTTCATAAACTGTTAATTGAACCCATCGCCAGCTTACTCCCCAAGGACCCCGAACAGCGAGTTATTTTGATTCCCCAAGGTTCCTTATTTTTAATTCCTTTTGCAGCATTGCAAGATGAAGCTCAACAATATTTAATCGAACAACATACCCTATTAGTCGCCCCCTCCATCCAAGTTCTCGATCTAACGCGCCAGCGTAAAGAAAGCCTTCACGAACGCGGCGGTGATACTCTGATTGTGGGTAATCCCACCATGCCCAGTATTTCAGACAGCTTAGGAGATCCCCCTCAACCCTTACCCGCCCTAGCAGGTGCAGAAATAGAAGCCAAAGAAATTGCCAATCTTTTATCCGCAGAAGCACTGATCGGAGATACAGCCAGCGAAAACGCGATCGCCAAAGCCATGCCCGATGCTAAAATTATTCACCTTGCTACCCACGGGCTCCTCGATGAACTAGACTATTTAGGCTTAGGGACTCCAGGCGCGATCGCCCTAACTCCCGACTCTAGCCCTCAAACCGACGGTTTATTAACATCTAGTGAAATTTTTGATCTTGATTTAAGCGCAGAATTAGTCGTGTTGAGTGCCTGTAATACTGGACGGGGAAAGATTACCGGGGATGGAGTCATCGGCTTATCTCGTTCCTTTATCGCAGCAGGAGTGCCTAGCGTCGTCGTCTCCCTCTGGGCGGTTCCCGATGCCCCCACAGCCGACTTAATGACCGAATTTTACCGCCAACTGCAACAAAACCCCGATAAAGCCAAAGCCTTACGAGAAGCCATGCTAAAGGCGATCGAGCAATACCAAAATCCCCGAGATTGGGCTGCATTTGTTTTAATTGGAGAAAGATAATGAATAGCGATAAATCCCCGCTATCAACTATCAACTATCAACTAAAAAAGTACCCAGCAAGAGCCGGGTACTGTTCGGGGTAATTCAGAGTTCACTTGAGTCCTTAATTTGTAGTCTAGAGTAATTAACATGAAGAATCCGTAAAGACAACCGTAAAAAACATCAAGATTTAGTTAAATCCGCACAAAATTTCGAGATTGGAGGGGAAACGCAATGAATGAGGCTTACAAGATCGCCTTAAAACAAAATCAATATCCGACTTATATTCTGTCCGATCGCGAAGCCGGATCCCGTTTGGAAGTCGTGCCAGAAAGAGGGGGAATCATTACAGGCTGGCGCGTTCAAGGGCAAGATATTTTGTATCTCGATGCAGAACGCTTTGCTAACCCCGAATTAAGCATTCGCGGAGGCATTCCCATTCTTTTCCCCATTTGCGGGAATATGCCGGAAAATCTTTACGTTCATCAAGGGCAGTCCTATAAACTCAAACAGCACGGTTTTGCTAGGGATATGCCTTGGGAGTTTCGAGAATCCTCTGTGGACGAACTCGCCAGCATTACCCTCGTCCTCAACAGCGACGAAAATACCCTTAAGGTTTATCCCTTTGATTTTGAATTGAGGTTTACTTATCAAATTCAAGGACATCGCTTGCTGCTAAAACAACACTACAGCAACAAATCCAGCGAAATCATGCCCTTTGCTACCGGATTTCATCCCTATTTTCAAATCTTAGAGCAAAATAAATCTCAGTTAGAATTTGAAATCCCGGCCAAGCGATCGCAAGATCAAAATACCAAGGAAACTCAACCCTTTAAAAATCGCTTTGATTTCGATCGCGATGAAATTGATGTTGCTTTATTTCCCCTGAAGCGCAACTCGGCATCCATGACCAACCCCGTCCAAAAATTTAAAATTACCCTAACCTACACCGATATCTTTACAACCCTCGTATTTTGGACTGTAAAAGATAAAAACTATTGTTGTCTCGAACCCTGGAGTTCCCCCCGTAATGCCCTCAATAGCAAGGAAAATTTAGTTTATCTCGAACCCGGTGAAAGTTGCGAAGCTACGGTAGAATTGAGCGTTAGCTATTAATCAGGCAACAGAATACTACTCCCCAGTTCATGAAAAGTTACACTCTCATTGCTCCCGCGAAAATTAATTTGTATTTGGAAATTGTGGGCGATCGCGTCGATGGGTTTCACGAATTGGTGATGATCCTGCAAAGTATCGAACTGGCCGATCGCGTGACGATTACACCCAATCAGATTCCTGCTTTTCAGGTTCGCTGCGATCGCGTTGAACTGGCAGATGAAAAGCAAAATCTCGCCTACAAAGCCGCCCAAATTATGCGCCAAGAGTTTCCCGAGGAGTTTGCCAATTGGGGAGGGGCGGATATTTTACTCGAGAAACAGATTCCCATCGCGGCGGGACTAGCAGGGGGTTCGACAGACGCGGCGGCGGTTTTGGTGGGGTTAAACCTGATCTGGAATTTGGGACTGACTCAGCCAGAATTGCAAGATTTAGGCGCTCAATTGGGGTCTGACGTGCCTTTTTGCTTATTGGGAGGAACCGCGATCGCCACGGGACGCGGGGAAATTTTAGACCCCATTATTAGCCCTCACGGCCTTTGGGTCGTCCTCGCCAAACACGAAAATCTCGCCGTTTCGACTCCCTGGGCTTATCAAACCTATCGTCAGCAATTTGGCCATACTTATCTCAAAGATGCCTCGGAGATGGAGTCTCGCGCTACACAATTACATTCAAGTCCCCTGATGGAGGCGATCGCCCATAACGACACCGTAAAAATCGCCCAAAACCTCTATAACGATTTAGAAAAAGTCGTCCTACCCGAATACCCTCAAGTCCAAAAATTGAAAGAATCTTTCCAAAATGCGTCGGTATTGGGTACGATGATGTCCGGTTCGGGTCCCACTGTTTTTGCCCTATGCGAATCACGCCAAGAAGCAGAACGAGTCAAAACCAAAGTTGCAACAGAAATGGCAGATGCCGCGATCGGCTTCTGGATAACGCAACTCTCTGGTAACGGAATTTCAATTCAATGAAAAATTATCAATGAACAATTATCAATAAATTACCGATCGCCTCTCCCTATTCCCTATCACCCATTACCAATTACCAGAAAAAATGAAACTAATTTGTTCTCAAAGCGACCTCAATAGTAATCTTAGTTTGGTCAGTCGTGCAGTGCCTTCTCGTCCTACTCATCCCGTCCTCGGTAACGTTCTCCTCATTGCCGATGAAACCAAGCAAAATGTCAGTTTGCGTGCCTTTGACCTCAGTTTAGGCATTCAAACCAGTTTTCCCGCACAAGTCGAAATTGGTGGCAAAATTACACTTCCCGCAAAAACTCTCAATGATATTATTTCCCGTTTACCTGAAGGGGAAATTACTCTCACTCAAGATGAAGGAGAAGACGACGGAGAAGGAACGATCGTGCGCTTAATTTCTACTTCTGGACGCTATCAACTTCGTAGTTTGGACGCGGAAGAATTTCCCGAATTACCAACAGTAGAAGACGGAGAATCGGTATTATTTCCCATTGAAGCCTTACAAGAAGGATTGCGGGCAACTCTTTTTGCAGCTAGTAATGAAGAAGGCAAGCAAGTATTAACTGGAGTTCATGTTATTTTAGGTGCCGATGCGATCGA
>NZ_JAYGHV010000033.1:0-16295 GCF_034932145.1 Spirulina sp. 06S082
TGTCCGGTATGGGCATGATGTCCGGTGCAGGAATGATGTCCGGTATGGGATTAGAAACCATGTCTGGAGTGGGCATGATGTCGGGTATGGGCATGATGTCCGGTGCAGGTCTCACTATGTCCGGTGTCGGTATGTCTGGCGCGGGTCTCACTATGTCCGGTGTCGGTATGTCGGGTATGGGCATGATGTCCGGTATGGGGATGATGTCCGGTATGGGACTAGAAACCATGTCTGGAGTGGGCATGATGTCGGGTATGGGCATGATGTCCGGTGCAGGTCTCACCATGTCGGGTATGGGGATGTCTGGCGCGGGATTAACCATGTCGGGTATGGGGATGTCTGGCGCGGGATTAACCATGTCGGGTATGGGCATGATGTCCGGTGCAGGATTAACTATGTCTGGTGCAGGATTAACTATGTCCGGTGCAGGATTAACTATGTCCGGTGCAGGATTAACTATGTCTGGTGCAGGATTAACTATGTCTGGTGCGGGAATGTCTGGTGTTGGTTTTTCCGCTTCGGCACCCCCCATCCGTCCTCGCAAATTTTGGTTGGTTGCTGATGCAGAATTAATTATCTATGGTGCAACCGAACCCGATGCTGTTGTCACCATTGGCGGTAAACCCATCAAACTCAATCCCGATGGAACATTCCGCTTTCAAATGTCTTTCCAAGATGGTCAACTGGATTATCCCATCATGGCAGTTGCAGCAGATGGGGAACAAACTCGTTCCATCCACATGAATTTCAATCGCGAAACACCTTCGCGTAAAACCAATACGAAAGAAGATGCTACTTTAGAGTGGTTTTAATGGGAATTTCTGGTAAAAGTTAAATCTTTCCCCGGCCTTGGGTCGGGGTTTTTTGTTGTTGGCGATCGCATGGTATATTTGCAAAATCCATCACTTATAACTCGCTATTCATGTTGCAGTTTTTTACCAAATTGGGTTATCTCTGTCGGGAATCTTTATTCAGTTTGCGACGGGGGGGCTGGATGAATTGGGCTGCAATTAGTACCGTGACGGTTCTCCTCTTTTTGTTTGGCGTGTGCTTGCAAACATCTTGGCAATTAGATTCATTACTCGATCATTTTGGTAATCAATTGGAAATTTCCGTCTATCTCCAACCCGAAACTCAGGGAGAAACTGTGATGCCGATGGTACGAGTTATCCCTCATATTAAGGATGTGCGGACAATCCCCAAGGAACGTGCCTGGCAATCTTTACTGGAAGAATTAGGAATTGGTGATGTTGAAGAAGCAACCGAACAATTGGAAGGAAATCCTTTAGTTGATGAGTTGAAGGCGATCGCGGACAATGCTCAAAAGGTTCCTGAAATTGTGGCAGAATTGGATAGAATACCGGGGGTCGATCGCATTGTTTATGTGAATGAAGCACGAGAGAGATTGCAACAAATTCAACAAGGTTTGAGTTGGATCGGAATTGTTTTAACCAGCATTCTTTCTTTAACGGCGATCGCCGTAATTACTACGACTCTGAATTTAATTGCTGTAGCACGACGCAATGAGTTAGAAATTATGCAACTGGTGGGAGCAACTAAAGTTTGGATATTTCTTCCTTTTATTTTTCAAGGGGTTATTTTTGGTTTGGTTGGGGGTGGATTGGCTTTAGCTTTAATTACTACGTTAAGAACCCTTTTATCTAATCTTTTCTTTGTGCAAACAGATTTCCTCAATTTCCTCACTGAAGGTCTAAAATTAAGTGCTTTGCAATTAACTCTTTTGCCTATTATTATTTTTACTTTGGGAATTTCTGTGGGTATGGTGGGCAGTTTTTTGGCAATTCGTCGTTTCTCTTTTCGTTAGTGATTAATTTAGCTACTGGTTAAGAGTGTCCAATAATAATTTAAAAGTTCGTTTGTTTGGTTATCTAATGTAATAATTTCTTCACATAAACTTAGTATTTGTGGGGAGGGAAACAGAATCGGATTTTGTTGAAATTGCCGTGGTAATAACTTAAAAGCAGCTTCGCTAGGAGTTCCAAAACTCAAACGTTGAGACAGTTCTGCTAATAATGAGGGTTGCAATATAAAATTAATCCAATCATAACTTCCTGCAATATTAGGGGCTGTTTTGGGAATAACAATAGCATCAACTGCAAAAGCAGAACCACTGGCTGGAATGACAAAAACTAAATCTTCATGTTCTCGAGTCATTCTATTCGCTTCATCAGAATAACACATGGCGATCGCAATATCTCCTGTTAAAATTTGCGTTTTCCACCCATCTGTGGTAAAGGTAGCGATCGCGCTTTTTAACTGTTGCAATTTCTCATAGGCTGCTTTAATTTCCTCGGGACTTGTAGAATTATAAGAGCATCCTAATGATTTTAAAGCCATTCCCATTACCTCTCGAATATCATTAACCAATGTAATTCTTTTGGAAAACTCTTTTTTATATTTCCAGAGGTCATTCCAGTCTTGCGGCGGTTCTTTGACTTGAGTTCGATTATAAATCAATCCTGTTACACCCCAAGCAACGGGAATACTGTGACGATTTTGGCGATCGTAAGCAGGATTTTTAAATTGCGGAAATAGTTGCTCTAAGCCGGAAAACTTAGATTTATCCAGTTCTATCAATAAGCCTAATTGAATCATTTTTTCAACCATATAACTTGAGGGGTAAATAATACTATATTCTCCTCCTCCACTGGCTTGAAAACGAGCCAACATTGTTTCATTAGAATCAAAAACATTAGCAGTGCCATGAATTCCCGTTTCTCTAGCAAATTGTTGCAACAATTCATCATCAACAAAAGCTGCCCAAGTATAAATATATAGCTCATTCAAGGATTGGGAAATTGCAGAATTATCTTGTATTTTGGCTAAAGTCCAGCCGCATCCCGAGAGCAATAAATTTAGCAAACAAATCCCAGATTTTGTTAAAAATTGGCGGCGCTGCATTAATACTATTTCCATGAGTAACCATCAATTCTTCTGTAGGGACGTTGCACGCAACGTCCCTACAGGATTTCTGGTGTTCGTGTTAAAAGGGTTTATTTCCCGTTAAACAACCCAAAAACCCAGTTGACGCAATGCGATCGCTACCTGTCCAACCAATTGATTTAAAACCGTGTAAAAAATCAAATTGACGAAGATTTCTAAGAACTCTAACCCTCCGATTGCCCCATCCATGAAAATTGTCTTAACCCGAACTGACGTTATTATTAGAATTTGATATTACAGTTCAAAATCATCATAGTAATAGGGACGAACGCGAGAAGAAAAACCAGATGCTTTGAATTTCTCGAGTTGTAGGGGGGTAGCTTGATTGGCTGCAACAGAAATTCTGATTTCAAATTCACTCTCTCCTGGAGGAATAGAGGGAATTGTGCCGACACGACTGCGATTTTCCATGACGTTATTGCCATTTTTGTCGTAAATCAGTCCAAAGACATCCGCATCGACGACATATTTACTGGAAGTATTCACGGCAGTTCCAGTAATTAAAAAACAGTTTACTTTTTGACTGCTTCCACTGGCCATCATTCCCTCGGCTAACTCTGCCGGGCATTCTCGATAATCGAGATTGTTCAGTTGGACTTGAGTTAAAGCCAGACTTTCTGGCGCGATCGCGAAACTGGCAATCCATAATAAAATGGCGATCGAGGCGATCGCTAAAGTTCTAAATTTCATTCAATAACCTCCGTTGGGGAAATAACCCCAACTATTATCTGGCTAAAAATCAGTATCTCAAACAACCATTAATCAAGATTGAGAGATGCTATCCCCTCTAAAGAGGTATCGAGTTCCATGCGCTGTTCCATGCGACGCAGGAAATATCCCGTCATCATGGCAGAGGCTAAAATGTTAGCCATGTTATCGCGATCGGTCACGATTTGAACATTAAAATCTTCAGACGGTAACATCCCGACCAAACCCTGCACGTTTTGGGAAATAATCTGTTTAATTTCGGGGGTTGCAGACTGAGCAATTTGTTCGAGTATTTCGGGCTTTTGCTGTTTGAGATACTGCAAGAGGATGTTGCTAATCTCTGATTCTTCTACTTCGGAATAAAAAATATTAGGATTAAATACCATCAGAATCCTTAAAGAGCTTAACTGCGCTTATTCTACTCTAAACCATCTTGACAAAAATCGTGCGGCGATCGCAGGGTATTTTGGCAAGATTTTGATACAGGGGGTAAGAAATATTATTCTTCACAATCGCTGTTCTCCTCTTCCAGATTGACTTGTGTTAAGATTTGCGACAGTTCGTCAACTTCAAAATATTGCTGAAATCTCTCGGTCACTTCTAACCAAAAAGAACGCCCTTCTGCTTGACGACGTTTGCGGACAAAGCCAAATTGTACCAGTTCTTGCACCTGTTGATAAGCACTACTGCCCCTCAATTCGATCAATTCGGTTTGCAGGATGGGAGATTTGAGGGCGATCGCGGCGAGGGTTCGCAAAGCACCAATTCCCAATTCTGCGGGGACAAGGTGGTGCAAAAGGTCTTGGAAGGTTTCCCGCAGTTGCAGGCTATACCCGCTTGGAGTATCGGCAATTTCTAAAGCACTGTCTCGGTGGGCATAATCGTCCATCAGTTCGAGAAGGGCATCTTTGGCTTCTTTGCGGGAAATCCCCGCACATTCCGCGATCGCCGCTAGACCCATCGGCTGACCTTTCAGATATAAAATCGCTTCAATTTGTGTGGCGAGACGCATTATCAAGGAACAATTATCAATGAAGAGAGGGAAGGAGAGAACAGGAATTAGCTAATCTCGCTAATCTAGTTGATGTCCGGTCAGTTTAACAAAGATATCTTCTAGATTGGATTCTCGGATGGTGATGCCGATTTTGTTGGAGAGGGATTCAAGATAAGTATTAGCGGCTTCTAGGGTGGGAAAGAATTGCGATTCAAGGCGATCGCCGATCTGTTTAATGGCTAATCCTTCTCCATATTTACTTTTAAATTCTGCTAATGTTCCCAATTCGATCAATTTTCCACTATCCATAATGCCGATGCGATCGCATAAAAATTCCACTTCTTCCATATAGTGACTGGTTAATAATACTGTCATACCTTGGCGGTTTAAATCGCGAATCATCTCCCAGAGACGGCGACGGTTTTGGGGATCGAGTCCGACGGTGGGTTCGTCTAAAAAGAGGATTTTGGGTTCGTGGAGAAGGGCGCGGGCAATTTGTAAGCGGCGTTTCATGCCCCCAGACAGGGTTTTCACGAGGGATTTGCGGCGATCGCTCAAATCGACGTATTCTAGCCAGCGATCGATGCGTTGTTGGCGATCGGCTTTGGGAATGTGGTGCATCCGTCCGTGAAATTCCAGATTTTCCCAGACGGTGAGATCCGCATCGACGCTGGTTTGTTGCAGGACAACTCCGATACTGCGTCGAACTAGATCGCTTTGGCGGCGCACGTTATAGCCTGCTACTTCTATCTCTCCTTCTGTGGGTTGAGTCAGGGTAATAATACTGCGAATCGTGGTGGATTTTCCCGCCCCATTCGGTCCCAGGAGTCCAAACATCTCCCCAGATTTAATCTCGAAGGAGAGGCGATCGACTACGGGAATTTTATTGTAGATTTTGGAAACATCTTTGAGAGTGACAGCGCCCATAAATTTAAAACATGGGCGCATTGCGTGCGCCCCTACGGTAGCGAAATTGACTAATTCGTTATTGTCACCGATTTTGGCGATCGCTGCAAATCTAAATGTTAATCCAGAGAAACCAAAACTGACCCATTGTTGCGCTATAGCGGTGGCGATCGCTTCTTTCCAGGATGACAGTTTCTGAAACTGACCCATTGCTTATACCCACTCCTAAAAATTCCGTCATAGTGAGATTGTTCTGACATCAATTCAACTGTGAAAACGATTCCTTCTCTTTTAATTGCACTGCGATTTCTTATTGCCCCCTTACTCTTAGCAGATGCCTTAGATGGTAGCATCACACCTTGGTTTCTTGTTGGTTTTTTTGTCGCTTTCCTCTCGGATATTTTTGATGGTATCATTGCCCGCCGCCTCAAAGTTAGTACCCCTCAACTCCGACAAGCCGATAGTTGGGCGGATTTATCTCTTTACGGCTGCATAGCCATCAGTGCGCTTCACCTTTACTCTCCTTTAATCTCTCCTTTCTTGATACCTCTCTCCAGCTTGCTTTTCGCACAATTGGCATTATTTGCCCTTAATCTGCTCAAATATGGCAAAATGCCCAGCTATCACGGCTATTCTGCCAAACTTTGGGGCATTACCTTGGGTCTGGCGATCGCGGCATTATTTGGCTTTGGACAAACGGGAATCTTTTTCTGGTTGGCGATCGCGGCGGGTTGGTTCAATACTCTCGAAGAAATCCTGATGACATTAATCTTACCCCAGTGGAGTCACGATATACCGAGCTTTTTTCATGCTCTTGAAAGAGTTCGCACAACGGCTTAAATTCACTGGAAAATAGGGCAAACTCTCAATTATCGGTTGCCTTGAAAAAAAAAGAAATGGATCGTAAACTATATCTAGCGATCGAAAATTGAGACTTACGAAGATTTTTTCACTCGACAATTTATTCAAAGCGCATTGCAGGAATATCAAGTTAAATTATTGATTTTTGATGCTGTTATGGAGGAAATCCTGTTATGGAAAGAGTAAACTATCCCCAATTAATTCAAGATATCTTAAAAAATCATTCTGCTAACGATCTTGCTAATGGTACAGAAATTCAATTACTTTTTGATACTGAACGACATCATTATCAAGTATTACATATTGGCTGGACGCAGCAACGAAAGCGAGTTTATGGAATCGTTATTCACGTTGATATTAAAGAAAATTTCATTTGGGTTCAAAGAGATGGAACAGAGATCGGCATTGCGAATGAACTCTTAGAGGCAGGTGTTCCCAAACAAGATATCGTGTTGGGATTTCATTCCCCGTATAAACGACAATTTACAGAATTTGCAATGGGTTAAACGCGATCGCCGCAGGAAAATATGAATAATCTTATCATTACAGTCAAAATGGGGCGATCGATGCTTGATAATGAATTATTAATAAGTGAAAATTGATAATCTATTGGTTATGAGTACAACCCCAGAATACATTCTCGCCCTTGACTTAGGAACGACAGGAAACCGCGCTATTCTCTTCAATCGAGATGGTAATGTCGTCAGTCAAGCCTATAAAGAATTACCCCAATATTATCCTCATCCTGGCTGGTTAGAACACGATGGGATGGAAATTTGGCGGGATACTCGAGAAATGACCGAGAAGGTGCTGATCGATACGGATACGAAATTTTCCCAAGTTGGTGCGATCGGCTTGACAGTACAGCGAGAAACCTGTTTGCTATGGGATAAAACTACAGGAAAACCTTTTCATAAGGCGATCGTTTGGCAGGATCGACGCACGACTTCTTTATGTAACGAACTCACAAAACAAGGCAAAGCGGAAGAGATTCAAGAAAAAACGGGACTTGTTTTAGATGCTTACTTTTCCGCAACAAAATTGGCCTGGTTATTGGACTGGCTGAAAACAGAACAGCCTGATGTCAATATGGAAAATGTTTTGGCAGGAACCGTTGATACTTGGGTATTATGGAATCTGACCGGAGGTAAAGTTCACGCCACCGATCGCAGTAATGCCAGTCGGACAATGTTGATGAATTTGGCCTCTGGGACTTGGGATCTGACTTTATTAGATTTATTTGGCATTCCCTCACACATTATGCCGGAAATTAAACCTTCTATGGGAGAATTTGGGCGCACGGATTTGGATTTATTTGGGGCAGAAATTCCCGTTACTGCCATTTTTGGGGATCAACAGGCAGCTTTATTCGCGCATGGATGCGATCGCCCTGGCTTGCTCAAATGCACCTATGGGACGGGCTGTTTTTTAGTCGCCCAAGCGGGGACAGAACTAACGCGATCGCAAAGTCGTCTTCTCTCTACTGTGGCGTGGACAACGGAGACAGAAACAAAGTACGCCCTAGAAGCGGCTATGTTCACCACAGGAGCCTGTATTCAGTGGTTGCGGGATGGATTGAATTTGATTCAATCTGCGGCGGAAACAGAGGCTTTGGCACGTCAAGCAGGAGATAATAATGGGGTCTACTTCGTGCCAGCATTAAGCGGTTTGGGGGCTCCCCATTGGGATATGAATGCAAGGGGCTCTTTTCAAGGAATTACGGGAGGGGTAAAGCGAGAACATATCGTGCGATCGGTTTTAGAATCTATTGCTTATCAAGTTAAAGAAGCGGTGGAAGCCATGAATAAAGATGCGACTAATCCTGTTTCTCTTTTAAAAGTGGATGGCGGTGCATCGAAAAACGACTTTTTAATGCAGTTTCAAGCGGATGTTTTGGGGATTCCTGTGGAACGTCCTGCGGTTCAAGATGCTACCGCGCAGGGGGCTGCTTTTGGGGCAGGACTGGCGATCGGCTTTTGGGAGAGTTATGACAGCGTTATCGCCAAGCGAGAGATCGATCGCACGTTTACCCCAGGAGAGGGGCAAACTCAAGCACAAGAAGGCTTTCAAGTATGGTTGCGGGCGGTAGAACGGGCAAAAAATTGGCTTGTGGATTAAGTTAGGGTAAGGCATAAAAGCCGAGGTGATTGGCAATGGGTCGCTGACGTAGGGGAATGCGCGTATGTATGGGGGTATTGAGCGATCGCATTTCCCCTTCTTTTACAACTACTAAGGTAGCAGATCCGCCACCATCTAAAATTAGGGCGCGATCGCTGCCCAATTCCAGTAAAATTTTAGTGAGTTCGGGAAATGTGACTCCCTCACTATAAAAGGGCTGGCGACCGTCGATCGCCACGATCCAGAGTTTTTTTCCTTGGCGATCGACTCCTACAGCCATGCGAGGATATAAATCGGTTAATTCTCGGCCTTGATACTGACGTGCGGGTTTGCCCTCTAAGATGAGAATATAGCCCCCGGCTAACCCCTGTAGAGTATCAGAGGGACAGCGATCGCTTTCTATGGTTGCGCGGTTTTGGGGAGAAAAACAGAGAACATTCCAGCCGCCTTGAGGGGATGAATAAGCTATCCCGTCAGAAATAGATTGACCTAAAACATTAACGCGATCGCCGCTTTTCGGATAAAAATCTAAAGGATGTTTGGTATAAAATGGTTGAAAATAGCTACCATTAATCGCCAGTTGCAGTTGCTGGGTTTTAAGAAAATCTCCTGTTGTTTGTGCGTTAAATTCCTTCCCATCTTTAGCAGGAGATCCGGGTGTTACTAAAACTTGAACTCCGGCTACAGTTAAATCGATGGTCACAACATGAACGAGAAAAGGACGCGGTTGAGAATAGGGAATGCGCTGATAAGAAATGCCTTGAAAAAGTTGTTCTTGGTATGGCGATCGAGGCGATCGCCTCAATAATAAAACACCGTAAGTTAACACAATAGTGCCAATCATTCCAGAAAAAAGATAAAGAAATATTACTATCCATTGTTTTATAGGGATTTTCATGTATTTTCTGGAAACAATTTCCTTTTCATCAATAAAAATAATAATGCGATCGCGCACTACCTCGAGTAGGACTTGTTCGATCAGTTCATTGAACAGTTCTCCCGCGCAGTCCCCATCTAAAATCTTAATAGCGATCGCAATCTACATAAAAATAATAAAACTTCACTTTTTGGGCAGTCTTAAATTTTCTTCTTTACTTATCACGCGCAGTTTAGCAACACAATTATGATAATCAATAAACTTTTGTTCGATATCTTTATCAACAAACTCTCTACCAGTTAGTCCATCAATTTTTTCGTTCAATTCAACTTTTTGAAGATCGATTTGATAATCTTCAATAAAACTATAAAGTTTTTCTAGCCATTGTTTCTTTTACATTTAAAGTGCGATCGCCGATCGCATAGGATGTGTTGGCGACAGCGTAACGATCTTGTGGTTTAGCGATCATTGTGCCAGTGCAGCCCATTCTGTAGCGCGATCGCGTTCCTGTTGTATTGTTAAAATAAACAGATGTAGGCGATCGCATTTTCCCAAGGATAAATCAGCATAGCCAAATTTTTCACTCAAACGATGAATTATGCGAGGGTTTCCGGACAATAGCCCAAACCGCGAGTAAATTGACGGCGAAATGCTTCGATATCGGTTTGATCGGGATCGCCGTGAGAGACCACAGCCACTTGATAGCGACGCATTACCTCAATGGGAGATTGTCCGGTTTCCAGACTCCACAGCGCCATTTGAATGCGAATATCAGGTTCGTAGGGAATACCCAGTTCATTCATATAAGCGGTAAAATCTCCGTGCTTTTCCGGAGTGATGGGATCGCCGAGTTTAATCCGCAAGATCCAACCATCAATTTGATGAATGACTGTGACAAACTCAACGGATAAATGAGGCGAATTCAAGAGATGTTCGTTAACTCGCAGGGTTAAGCTGGCATTGGCGAGGAAATAAAGATAATACATAGCGCGACAAGATATAGAAGGGGGGTATATCCTTAGTGTCTCGTATCGTTGCAGCAAACTGTAAGGGTAAACCTCCCCCACTTGTTATGGGTGGAATTACCCAACTTTACGAAGATTGTGTGGAGAATCCTCAAGAATTAGCGCAGCAGTTTGCCCTCTCTAACCTAAAATTGCTATTGACTGTCAATCTGCCATTCCCAATATGACGATCGCAACGGATCGGCTTTTATCCAGCTATCAGTACGAATTACCTCGGGAGTTAATTGCTCAAACTCCCATGACTCCGCGAGATCGGTCCCGCTTGGCGATCGTTGACTCCCCCACAACTCACCATCACGGTATTTTCAAGGATTTACCGAATTGGTTGCAACCAGGGGATTTATTGATTTTCAATAATACTCGCGTTCTACCTGCCCGTCTTTTCGGTCGCAAATCAACGGGGGCTCCTGTAGAAATTTTGCTCTTGCGAGAAGAGGGGGAAAATTGCTGGCTGGCTTTAGTCAAACCGGGTAAACGCTTTAAAATCGGCAGTGAAATTTGTTTTCGGCCAGAAGGGGAGACGGAGGGGGCGATCGAACTTTGGGCCAAAACTGTCGATCGCGATCCGACAACGGGGGGGCGTTTATTAGAATTTCGCGTTCCCGAGGGGCATTCTTTCTTGGAAATCGTGGACAAAATCGGACAAATTCCTTTTCCTCCTTACATTACTTCTCGGTCGGCTCTCCCGGAGCAATACCAAACGATTTATGCTAAAACACCGGGTGCGGCGGCGGCACCTACCGCAGGGCTGCATTTTACGGAAGAACTTTTACAGCGATTAAGCGATCGCGGTATTGCTCAAACTTATATTACTTTGCACGTTGGTGTAGGGACATTTCGCCCAGTGGAGGTGGAGGATATTACCCAACATCAGATGCACTCGGAATGGGTGGAGGTAAGTGAGGAAACTGTAGAGAAGATTAAACAAACGCGGGCGGCGGGTGGACGGGCGATCGCGGTGGGTACGACGGCGATCCGGGCTTTAGAGGGGGTTGCAACGATACAAAATGTCACGGGAGAGGAAAGAATTCTACAAGAAGCCTTTTCCGGTCATGTTAATTTATTTATTTACCCAGGTTATCAGTGGAAAATTGTTGATGGCGCAATTACCAATTTTCACCTACCGGGGTCGAGTTTATTAATGTTAATTTCGGCTTTAATTGGACGAGAAAGACTTTTGGCTTTATATGCAGAGGCGATCGCCCAAGAATATCGTTTTTATTCTTTCGGAGATGCCATGTTGATTTTACCGGAAGCTGTCTCTCCTATGCTCCAACAAAACAGCCTTCAACAGTCGCTTTAACTGACTCAGCGAGTGCCTGGAAATCGTAGCCTCCTTCTAAGCCATAGACAACGCGGCGAGTAATTTGCAAACTATATTCAGTGAAAAGGCGATAATCAAAGGATTCGAGACTCATCCCAGCCAGAGGATCGGCTTTATTCGCATCATATCCCGCACTGACAATGAGGAGATCGGGGGAGAAATTCTTTAAAAAAGGCAAAACTTTCTCAGTAAATGCGGCTTGATATTCAATTAGGGTATTGCCTGGAGACATGGGAAGATTGAGAACATTGTCGTGCATTCCTTGTTCTTCTGCCCTTCCTGTCCCTGGATAGCAGGGAAACTGATGCAAGGAACAATAAGCCAGTTGGGGATGATTCTCGATAATGTGCTGGGTTCCATTACCGTGATGAACATCCCAGTCAAGAATGGCAACTCTTTCAATATTAGGCTGTTCTAGGGCGTAGTAAGCGGCGATCGCCGCATTAGAAAATAAGCAAAATCCCATAGCGCGATCGCGTTCGGCATGATGTCCGGGGGGACGTGCTAAAACTAAAGCGGGATTATCGGTTGCTAAAGCAAGATCGACTCCATCTAACCACCCATTAACTGCCAGCAGGGCGACTTCGTAACTCTGGGAAGAAACGGGAGTATCGAGATCTAACCCAATATTCTCCTCAGCCGCTAATTTAACGCGATCGAGATGGTGTTGTGGATGCACCTTAAGCAGCCAAGGGATCGCATTTCGTTCTTTAAGGGGAGTTGGTTCTTGCCATTGTAGGCGATCGCGCCATGAAGCCTTTTTCAGTGCCTCGACAATTGCTGTTAAGCGCTGGGGACACTCGGGGTGAGAATATCCGGTATCGTGTTCGAGAAAGCGATCGGAATAAATAACGGGGAGTTTCATCATTTCATCAAAATTTATTGTTCAACGGCATCATCACCAAGGATACTAGAGCTTTTAAAGACATGAAAAAAACTATACTCCCTCGCTGCCTTGGCTGCGCTTCTCGCTCCGAAGTCGCACAAAGAGACAGATTATCAATAAAATTGTTGCAGGGATAGGAGGATAGGGCAAAAATCCGGTCAGTGCGATTAACACTGCAAAAAACAGTAGAAACGACCCATCAACATTGCGTAGGATATAACGATCGCGTACCAGCCATAATCCAACCACATAGAGGGCGATGGGAAGTGCGATCGCGAAAGCTGCAATTTCAGGATGACCATTGGCTCCATGTTCCCCAGCGATCGCCTCGATCGCCACACCCAAACCCGCACCAACTGCAGGACCCGAAGCAAAAACCAAAAAATGTCCGTAACCCCAGATAAACGTTCGCTTGAATTCTACCGTTTCGAGATGATCTTCCTCACAAAAATAAAGCCACCAGAGAGAAAAGGTAATAATCGTGCCGCAAAGGGCAAGAATGAGCAAAGAGGCATTCAAATCGTCAGTAAATGCAGTTTCAAGAGCGATCGTACTGCTTAAAAGAACTTCTCCCAAAACAATGATATTTAAAAGACCAAAACGCTCGATGATATGATGCCGATGCCAGTGAGTATTGGCCGCTTTTTCGGCATACCAAGGCACAAACAGTTCGCCAACCGCAGCCAAAGCAAAGAAAATAAAGAATAAAATGCTACCAGGCTCAAACGCAAAAATAACGATCGCCCACCCGACTTGGAGAATAATCTGTCCGAGGGTATAGCGTGCGGCAGTGATGCGAAGGTGTGAATTTGCGCCTCCTGCACGCCACCACAGGACTGCGATAGCAAGACGCATGATGACATAACCCATAAACCCATACACTAACTTCTGTTCCCCAAAGAAGCTGGGTAAATTAGCCGCCACCAGCATTGCACCGAACATCATCACCATCACATTAATCCGATAGCCTGCATCGTCATTATCAAAACTGGAAGCAAACCAAGTGAATAGATTCCAAGGCCACCAAACGGCAAAAAATGCCATTGTAAATTGAATGATACCGATCGCAATGTGACCCGCCGAGATTTCGTGACTCAAACCATGAGCCGCCGCCGCGATCGCAATGACAATCACAAGATCGAACAAAAGCTCGAGAGGTGTTGCTGCGCGGTGTTCCTCATGGCGATCGCGAGCCAGCAAAGGGCGAATATGTTGTTGCAGTTTCTCTCTCATTTTTAACTGTGGTGATGAACAGTACGCATTCTGCTCAGTCTTATTTGAAAATAAGATCAATGGGACTTAAGCAGTACCGGGCATCTTGCCCGAACTACCCTAAAGATAGAATACGGTAGGAGAGACAAGGCATGGTCTCTCCGAAGGCGATCGCCGCGATCGCCTTCTCAACTCCCTCTCTCCTGTCTGTTTGCGAATTCAACTTTATCTTCCTCGTTTCCCGTTCCCCGTTCCCTGTAAGATTAAGAAAAGCAATTTACGGGAGAAAAGCGAGCGGGTGGAGAAAGGAACGCTGATTGAATTTAGGTTGCACGGAGAACGTCGGCTCGCCGTCGCGGATCGTCCTGAAGGGAAAAAGAACTGGCTCTTTATTGATGAAAAGGGTCAGTCTCACGCTCTCAAACCCCAACGTATTGACTATGAAATTGCCCGAGGCTATGAAGTGAAGGATATTCCCAACTTTCTGGCCGCCATCAAACCTTACCTCGATCCGGCAAACTTAGAAGTGGCTTGGGAATTGTTGGTGGAAGATGGAGAAGGAGTCACTCCCGCAGATTTGGCGCAACTTCTTTACTCGGAAGATACGCCGACGGTGTGTTATGCCGCTTATGTCCTGTTGGCAGAAGATAAAATTTATTTCAAACGCAAAGCGGAAACTTATGAACCTCGCCCCAGCAGTCAAGTTGAGGAAATTAAACACCAAATTGCCGTTCAAGAACAGCGCCAACGCGATCGCGAAGAATTTTTAGAACGACTCAAACAAAGTCTTGCGGGAGAAACCGTGACCTGGCAAGATGGCGATCGCCCGCGTTTGGAGTCTCTCGAAAAATTTGTCCTCCAACCTGACAAAAATCACCGTCTCGCCCAAGAAATCCTCGCGACTCTCGATCGCCCCCAAACTGCCGAGGCGGCCTTTAAACTCTTAGTAGAATTGGGTCGATGGTCGATTCACGAAAACTTATTCCTTCGGCGGAGTGCTTATCCCGTGCAGTTTGCTCAACCTATTCTTGATGTTGCCCGAGATCGTTTAATCTCTCCCCCCGAGGATCGCGATGGCGATCGCCTCGATTTAACCCATCTTAAGGTTTACACCATCGACGACGCAGCCACCGAAGAAATTGACGACGGTTTGAGTGTTGAGGTGACGGCGCAAGGAAGCCAAAAATTATGGATTCACATTGCCGATCCCACTCGCCTCATTACTTTGGGAGATGTACTAGATCTGGAGGCACGCCGCCGCAGTACCAGTTTATATCTTCCCACTGGGACGATTCCCATGTTCCCGAAAGAACTCGCTACGGGTCCAATGAGTTTGGTACAGGGGCAACAATGCGCGGCGCTGAGTTTTGCGGTGGTCTTAAATGAGGATGGCTCTCCCCAAACCTATAGCATTCATGCCAGTTGGATTAAACCCACCTATCGCCTCACTTATGATGATGTGGATGAAATGTTGGAGTTGGGAATTCAGGCAGAACTGGAAATCGCTCATTTAGCCAAAGCTGCTTTATTACGGCAACAATGGCGCAAGTCTTGCGGGGCGATCGATATTCGTATGCCGGAATCTTCGATTAAAGTCAAGGAAGATGATGAAATCGCGATCGAGCTTTTAGATGATTCTCTCTCTCGTCAACTCGTGGCGGAAATGATGATTTTAGCCGGGGAAGTGGCGGGATGCTATGGCAAAGATAATAGTTTGGCTTTACCGTTTCGAGGACAACCTCAACCGGAATTACCGCCAGAAGAGGAACTTCTGCAATTACCAGCAGGTCCGGTGCGTTTCTCTGCTATGCGGCGTTGTATGCCTCGCAGTGAAATGGGCATTACCCCCGCCCGTCATGCGGGTTTGGGACTGGATACCTACACTCAAGTTACCTCTCCCATTCGCCGCTATACGGATTTATTGGCTCACTTTCAAATCAAAGCACATTTACGAGGAGAGGAGATTCCTCTCACAGGAGAAGAATTGCAGGCAATTATGTTTAGTGTCACTGCTTCAGCCTATGAAGCGACCCAAGTAGAACGCCAAACCAATCGCTATTGGGGGCTAGAATATTTGCGCCGCAATGCCGATGAGGTTTGGCAAGCAATGATTTTGCGTTGGTTGCGCGAAGATGATGGACTATGTTTGATTTTACTGGAAGATTTGGGCTTAGAATTGCCCCATCGGATTTCTCGATCGGTCGCTTTAGGCGATCGCTTTGAGGTTCAGGTCAGTAGCGCCGATCCGAGGCTTGATACGATTCGTTTCCGAGAGTTAGTCACTTCTGAGTAGTTATATCAAATCCGCATGAATACTATCATTAAAAATCTAGGGAGCGAGACGCTCCCACTACGATAATATTCAATAATTACAGTAGTGCGGGCATCTTGCCCGCTTGTTATACCCATTAACCGGATTT
>NZ_JAYGHV010000034.1:0-15714 GCF_034932145.1 Spirulina sp. 06S082
TTCGGATGCGATCCTGGTGGATTTTGCGGCTGGGGCGGTGGAAAGGGCGGCGATCGCCTTGGGATCTCAATGCGATTTGCTGTTGATTGAAGGGCAGGGATCTTTACTTCATCCCGGTTCTACGGCAACATTACCTTTAATTCGCGGTAGTCAGCCGACGGGGTTGATTTTAGTACATCGAGCCGGACAAAAAACGATTCGAGATTGTCCGGATATTTTTATTCCTCCTTTATCGGAAGTAGTTAAATCCTATGAGAATTTAGTGAGGGCGGGAGGTGCTTTTACGGGGGGGGAAGTGAAGGCGATCGCCCTGAATACGTTTCATTTAAGCGAAAAAGAGGCACAAATGGCGATCGCTGATGTTGAAAAAGAAACGGGTTTACCTTGTACGGATGCGGTAAGATTTGGGGCTGATTTGTTATTCGATGCTTTGAATTTGGATAAGGTTTAATGTTGCGATCGCCTTGTGGGGTCTGAATACAAAAAGACAGCTTTATATCGCTTTTCTGAACTTCAATTCAACAAAAGTGGCGAGGATTCCGCACTTGTATGAGAAGCATCAAGCGACGGAGGAATCGCCACAATGTTTGTACTCAACCAACAATCTCGTGCTGCGCTTGATTAAACGAGTTTTCGAGACTGAAAACTGACCAATCCTTCGCCAGTTTAGGTCATACAAAGAAACGACTTTGTTAGCCTCACTATATCCTCCAATCCAACCTTGATAAGTCTTCTTGCCTTTGACGGCTTCGACATAATCTCCCGACCGAAAACCATAGGGTGTAATCGTTCCTCCTTTGCGCTTTCGATATTGGTTGGGATTCGGTTTCTTCGAGTTAGGATTCTCGAAATGGAGTTGGCGACGATAGAGTTTGGGACGGGCAATTACAGCCAACGGATAGTTCGTCAATTGAACAGAACCGTACCATTTTCCTCCCCGAATCTTGCGGACGGGATCGATGAAATTCTTGTATTCGACAAAAGCATAACAAGCTAATGCCAGACCATCATTGGCATGGGTTTCTGGAGACACTTTGGATTTATCCGTTTTGTCTTTTGCCAAACCTAAATGCTTCCTCAGAATTGAAGTTTCCCACCCTTCCTTGGTCATCACTGGAGCAATTTCATTTAACCATTGCACCATAATTTTTTGCCCCACCATGACCGGAGAAAATCCTTTCCCTGACTTAGCACTTTGGCGACCGCTCGTTAGATCTACATCAGCTTTGACGATTTCATAGACGATTCGAGAAATTGGATAGATTGTTGCCAATTCCTTGACCACCCTTAGCTCCAATTCTCGATTGGCTCGGATGCTGGGAGGAAGTTTAGCGTTCCGTCGATTGTTAAATCTTTTTTGGCGATGACACCGTTGCTCGAAAGGGAGCTTTCTGTTAATTCTTCTCCCTCTCCTCCCTCTTCTTAACATCCGCCTTGTTGTCATTTTTTGGATGACAGATTTGAACGGCAGTTGAAGATGTGCTTTGAATAAAGTGGCTTTGGTGCTAACCACTCCTATCCCAGAAAACAATTTTCCGGAGTCAATCCCTACGGCTATTTCTTGTGTTTCTTCTCCTGACGGTTCTTGCAGGAGTTGAACGCAAAATACACCAAGGTCGCTATCACACACTTTAGCTTTCCCTTCTTTGAGCCAACGTCTTGCACGACTTGCTTTGGTTGGCATTAAGGGTTTTCCTTCGGGTGATAATACCGGAACTCTACCTCCCCCCTTATTAAGGGGGGGCAGGGGGGGATCGTCCTCTTTCATGGGTGATAAACCTCATTGTATTGAGTAATTAGTCCCTTCCCGCCATTGCTATCAAGATGTCCGCTCTTAACGCGCTCTAATCAGAGAGCTTGGAGGTTGTCCAGACTAGGGAAATATCTGGAAGTCCGATGCCAGATAGCAACTCTGCGGTAGACAAGATTTCATTGGAAACTGATTCTTCCAAGCCGCTATTGTACCTTCAGGTCAATCGCGGTTCTTGACAAATATCTAACTGTTCCATTATTTTACCCCGATCGCGAGTTATATTTTCTTCTTTCTTTTTAATGCCTTGGCGTAACCCCAAAGCAATTTTACTATGTTTTTCAATCTGTCCCATGACCTGTTTTGCGCGACTAATTACCGAGTCGGGTAAACCCGCTAATCTTCCTGCTTCAATACCATAGGAGCGATCGGCACCCCCTGGACTAACTTGATGTAAGAAAACAATGCGATCGGGCAATTCTCTGACTGTAACTTGATAATTCTTCACATTCTCTAAAATTGTTTCTAATTCGTTCAATTCGTGGTAATGTGTAGCGAAAATTGTGCGAGATTTAATTTCAGAAGCGAGATATTCTGCCACAGCCCAAGCAATAGATAATCCATCAAAAGTTGCCGTCCCTCGTCCAATTTCGTCCAATAAAACCAAGGATTTAGGAGTAGCATGATTGAGGATATTTGCTGTTTCATTCATCTCCACCATAAACGTTGATTGTCCTGTTGCAATATCGTCTACCGCACCGACGCGAGTGAAAATGCGATCGCATATCCCCAATTTTGCCGACGTTGCAGGCACATAACTACCCGTTTGTGCCATGAGTTGAATTAAACCAATTTGCCGAAGATAGCAGCTTTTTCCACTGGCATTGGGTCCAGTTAAGATAATCAAATCGGGATTTTCTGACTCTATTTTATTGTATCCCATTGCTGTAGAATTGGGAACAAAAAAGCCTTGTCCCAATCTTTTTTCAACCACAGGATGGCGACCTTCAACAATTTTTATAGTTCTATCTTGGGATATTTCTGGACAGCAATAGCCTTGTAAAATTGCCACTTCTGCTAACCCTGCTAAAACATCAACTGCAGCCACAGCCCGAGCAATATTGCGAATTTCTCGGGCTTTTTCGGCAACTTCTAAACGCAATTCAGTAAAAATCTCATACTCCAAATTACTCAAATCTTCTTTAGCACTTAAAATGCGCGTTTCCCGTTCTTTTAATTCCGAAGTAATATATCGTTCTTCATTCAGTAAAGTTTGTTTGCGGGTGTAGTTTTCTGGAGCATCTCCTGCCTTATTGCGAGGCATACTAATATAATAACCAAAAGTTTTATTATATCCTACCCTTAATTTAGCAACTCCCGTTCTTTCTCGCTCCGTAATTTCTAAATTGGCCAACCATTGCCGATCCTCTTCCAATTGTTGGCGACGCTCATCTAATAACGGGTTAATTCCATCGCGAATGAGTCCTCCTTCTTTAATATGCAGAGGAGGAGATTCTACCATATTTGCTAAAACGTGCCTGCCTAATTCTTGCAAACTTGGAGGGATTTTGTGCAGTCTTCGTAAATAAGGAGAATTACCCAAACAAGCAAGTTCTTCTAAATCAGATAATCGCACCAAAGAGTCAGCTAAATTGACTAAATCTCGAGCCGTAGTGCGTCCCGATCCCACTCGTCCCGATAAACGTTCTAAATCGTAAAATTGCCGTAATATTTGCTGTAAATCTTCCCGCAGCGCGTGATTTTCTGTCAATTCGCCAATGCTTTCTTGACGCGCTTGTATGCCCTTAATTTCCAATAACGGCTCCATAAACCAACGACGCAAAGCCCTCCCTCCCATTGCGGTATTCGTGCGATCGATCGCCCATAATAAAGAGCCATTAAAACTTCCATCTCTTACGGTTTGATTGATTTCTAAATTACGACGAGTTTGCGGGTCGAGAATGAGATAATCAGCGAGGGAATAGGTGTGTAAAGGTTGCAAAGGAACTTGATTTGCTTTTTGCGTATCTTCGAGGTATTGTAATAAGCCACCAGCCGCACGAATTCCTAATGTTAAGCGATCGCAGCCCATTCCTTCTAAAGAACTCACTTTAAAGGTTTCTAAAAGGCGGTTTCTTGCTTCTGTCGCGTGAAAGTATTTCTGAGGACGCAAAGAGTAACAAAATTCAGGAGGAAGCCCTTCCGGAAGGTCTTCAGTTGTTTCCCCAGGACGCAATAAACGACCAATATCGATCGCATTACTCGGATAGAGAATTTCCGACGGTTGCAAGCGTTGTAATTCAATGCTGAGAGATTCTAAATTTTGCGACTGGGTGGTGCAAAACTCCCCCGTAGAAATGTCAGCATAAGCGAGTCCCCAATGGGTTTTAGCAATGACAACGGAAGCCAGATAATTATTGCGTCGCGCAGCCAACATCCCATCATCGGTTAAAGTGCCTGGTGTGAGAACTTGTTGTACTTCTCGCTTAACCATGCGCTTTTCCGAAGCAGCGATCGCAGCATCTTCCGCTTGATCGCAAACGACAACAGCAAAGCCTTTTTCTACTAACATTGCCGTGTAGCGATCTAAGGCATGATGGGGAACTCCCGTCATACTCACTCTACCGATCCCTTTTCCTCCTTCCTTGCTCGTGAGAACCAGTTCTAACTCTTGTGCGATTTTAACTGCATCCTGAAAGAAACATTCAAAAAAATCTCCCACCCGATAGAGTAAAAGTGCGTTGGGATACTCTTCTTTTGTGGCAATATAATGCTGCATCATGGGGGAGAGTTGCTCTCGATCCAAATGGCGATAGTCTTCGTGGGGAGGTTGTTTGGGGTTTTTAGTCGTTGTGGATTTGGGGGAAGACGCACTCATTGCAGCAAAAGAATTGTTTCGGGAGGAAGGATGAATAAAACACCCAATTTAAGTATCTTGACATATTTTTGATACTTCTGGCAACATGGTTTTTCTTGATATTCACGTTAGGTTTAAAACGCAGGTTATTGAGTCACATTTCCCCTCAGAATTTTATGAAAGAGATCGTCTTCAATGTTTCCTCCTGTAATAAAGAAATAGACTTGCTGATATCGGCTAAAAAAACTAGGATTCGCCAAATAAGCGGCGATCGGCAAGACAGCAGATGCTTCTGCTTTAAGCTGACAATTTTTCCAAAGATAACAAATAGCAGTAATAATCTCACTCTCTGTAACACCAAAGATAACATTGACTATCTCGGGCAAAAGGCGATCGCTTAACTGGGGTAATTGATGCAATGCAACCCCTTCAGCTAAAGTTATTCCCCAAGTTGGCTGTACATTCTGCACGTACTTTGCTAGGAATTTACAATGGGTCAGAGGTTCTACCGCAATTAACTCAGCATTGGGTCTAACTTGATGTAAAATTAACCCAGTGGGAATCGCTAAACTGCCACTACCCAGAGGAAGAACTAGAGCAGTTTTTTTATTGGTTAATAATCCTAATTGTAGCAGTTCGAGTAAGAAAGTTCCATTCCCTCTAAATGCTGGCCATTGCGCCCCATCAAGAAAGAAACAATGAGAATTTTTGCGGGTAAATTCTAGTGCTTTCTGTCTGGCTTCTCCGTCATTCGTAATGACAACTTTTGCCCCGGTACTTTTAATATAATCTTGCTTCTGTATTGGTGAAGATACGGGCATAAAAATTGTGGCATTTAAAGCAAATTTTGCTGCCATTACAGCAACAGCTATACCAAAGTTTCCCGATGAAGCTACAACTAAACTATCGGTATGAGGTTGACGGTTTTTGAGAAATTCTCCAATGGATGTTGTTGCACCACGAATTTTGAAAGCCCCAGTTTGCTCTTGAGTTAAATCAACGAGAAACATTTCTAACTCTGAAGAGGGCTGAAATGGGATCGTTTGTAATCTATGCCATAGGGTTTTAAACTCTTGAAAACAGTTGACAACCTCTTCATAAAAGTTAGGCGCAATCTTGCTAGAATTTAAGCTGTTATCGAGTGTTAATTCTTTGATAATCATCTCAGTTTTACCTAAACTTGGCAGTTTATAGGGGAAAATTCAAGATTAGTTTTATTGTAGAGATTCTGCCATTTCAAATAGAGAGGGTAAACCTCCTGTATGCCAGAAAACAACTTTTTCATGAGACTTAATTTTTCCCGTGCGAATGAGATCGATTAGTCCACCGGCTGCCCGTGCGGTATAAACTGGATCGAGTAAGATTCCTTCATATTGAGCAAATAAATGAATGGCCTCTCTTTCCCGATCGCCGATCGCTGCATAACCATCCCCCAAATAATCATCATTCACCATAATAAGGGAGCGATCGGGTAAATTGTCAAGCTGATAAAGAGTCTGTAAATTCTCTAGGAGAGAGAGAATTTTGTCGGTTAAATATGCTGATGATTCATCAACACTAATACCATAAATTTGCGTATTTAATCCATAAAACCAAGAACCAAATATTAATCCGGCTTGGGTAGCACCCGAAGAAGTAGGAACAATGATAATATCATAATTTCCGCCTTGATTGTTTAATTCTTGTACTGCATCGCAATAAGCACTAGAGCCTAATCCATGGGCTCCTCCATAGGCAATAAGATAGGGGTTTAAGCCCATTTTTTGAGCATCTTCAAAGGTTTCTAACAAAACCTTATCTGGGCAGCGTCCTTCTGTAAAAACAATTTGGGCTCCCATGAGTTGATTTAAAAATAGATTACCCTGCCTTATTCGAGGAGGAAATCCTTTAATCACTAAGATACATTTCAGTCCAAATTTGGCGGCAACGGCTGCAGTTTGACGACAGTGATTAGAGACTAATGACCCTCTCGTGATGAGCGATCGCGCTTGTTTTTGCTGGGCATCTGCGAGAAATCTTTCTAACATTCGCGTTTTATTTCCTCCCATTGCCAAACCTGTTTGATCGTCCCGTTTAATCCATAATTCTGGACCTTTTAGCGCTGCGGTAAGACGTGGCATTGGTTCGATCGCCGTCGGTACATGAGCGATCGCTACTTTAGGAATGAGGGGAAGGTTCATCAATTTATGCAGTTGTTTCATGAGTTTTTTCCTCGGATTTTGAAACTCTACCCGTACTAGCAAGGTATATACCTAAAACTATAATACCAACGCATAGTCCATTGAGCAAACTGAGTACCTCTCCAAAAAATAGCCAAGCCAAACAAGCACTAATAATAGGCCCTAGTTTTTGGAACAAAGTAATGTAGCCCGAAGAAAATTTCTTGAGACTATTAATCATAAACATTTGAGCAATGATTTGACAGAAAAGACTTAAGCCAACGATCGCCAGCCAAACCGATAAACTTCGGGGAAAAAATTGATTTCCCATGACTAAAGTAATGGGAAAAAGGAGAAGACTACTACAGAGACAATACCAATAGAGAATAGTGCCAGATGAAAAATCTACCCTTAGTTTTTCCCGCACCAAATAATTAGCAGCATAAGTAAGAGCCGAGAGTAATGCTAATAGATCGCCAATCCAAGTTAGACTAGATTCTTGAAAGCCTTCAATACTGATTAAAATACTCCCACAGATGACGATCGCCATACCCAATAAGAATCGACTGCTAAAGTTTTGCTTCAGGAATAACCAACCTCCCAAAGTTGCAAAAATAGGTGTACAACTAGAGAATGTACTGGCATTTGCAATGCTGGTATATAGCAAAGATAATGCTAAAAGTCCTGCGGTTAATGAACCTAAAATAGAGGATATGATAAACAAAGGAATTGCTTGGCGAGTTGGACGCTGAAGGCTACTCTCAGCAACGGGAAATTTAATCAGAGATTGAACAAAATACCCTAGAGTTAAGATAGCTGTAGAGACAAAGAAGCGATCGAAGGTTATAGTAACAGGACTAATTTCCTGTTCGCTGAATCGAACAAATAAGTGAGACAAAGATAGTAGAAAAACTCCTACGATGACAAGTATAATTTCCAAGGGAAATTGTTTTACAGATGAAATTTGCCAATTCGATCTCAACATAAGTTATAATATTCAGTGAATTTTATCTGCTTTTACATTTTACACTAGCTAGTACGATATTCTTGGCGATCGCGCTCTTTAGAAATGACAAATTCTTGCAGGTTGTACGGGACAGGTGCGATCGCGCAAAGAATTACCACTGAGTCCAAGGATTCTGAGATTATTCAAACGAGATAAAGGGGTTATATCTTTGATTTTATTGTTATTGAGGAAAAGTTCTTCTACCAGTGTTCGACCTGCTAAAGGTGTCACATCTTCAATCTTATTATTATCGAGATAAAGCCGTATTATTAAAACATTTTCTAAGGAGGTGACATCCTCAATTTGATTATTATTGAGGGAAAGTATTTCCATAAATGTCAAATTTTTTAACGCTTCTATTTCTTCAATATTGTTATTATCGAGTTCAAGTCGTTTCAACTCTGTCAGATTCATTAAAGGAGTTATATCCTGAATTTTATTGTTATTGAGAGTCAGTGCAGTTAAATTAGTCAGATCGGCTAAAAATGTCACATCTTCGATCGCCAGATTGTCAAGAAAAAGTGCCTTTAGATTAGTTAAACTCGCTAAAGAGATTGTCTCCCTAATTTGATTATTATTAAGTTCTAATTGCATCAAGTTGATTAGATTTGACAACAGTTTTATATTTGAAATTTGATTATTATTGAGTTCTAGCCCAGTTAATTTTATCAGCTTGGCTAAGGGTGCAATTTCCTTGATTTGATTATTATTCAGGGCAAGGGTGGTCAGATTGGTCAGATTGGCTAATGGGGTTAAATCCTCAATTTGATTGTTATTCAGGGACAGGAACAACAAATCAGTTAAACTGGCTAAAGATGCTATTGTTTTAATTTCATTATTATTAAGCAAAAGTGCTGTTAGACTGGTGATATCTGCCAAAGGAGTCACGTCTTGAACTTTATTTTCATGCAGGTACAATGTTTCTAGATTTTTGAGACGGTTTAAATGAGTCAAATCTTCAACTTTATTGTTATTAAGGGTTAGTAATATCAAGTGAGTTAAACTGGCTAAGGGTGCTATCTCTTCAATTTCATTATTATTGAGGATTAATACTTCCAGATTAACCAAATTGGCTAAGGGTGTAATATTTTTAATTTGATTATTATTGAGGTGTAGTGTTGTCAGTTGTATTAAACTCGACAAGGGTTGCAAATTTACAAGTTCTTGTTTGCTGAGGTAAAGTTCTGTTTTACCAGCAAGAATATCCTCAGCGCGATCGCATTCCTCTGTCTCAGAAATCTCTAACAACACTTCAACAGTATGTCTTGCTTCTGGGGTTAAATAGGCTTTATTTTGACACCAATCGGTAAAAGTTTCTCTTGTTCCACTTTGAGCTAAAATATTTTTAGTTCCTGCGATCGCAGCAAGAACCGACAACAAACAAATAGCGATCGCTTTTCTCATGAGCTTTCTCTCTCCTTTCTTTCATCTTAAAATTTGGTAATGGATGTTTGTCTAAGATAATTAATCCTCGATGCTTAGTTTCGGATTTCCAACCAATTTGATAGTGCTTCTAAATTGGAAAAATCTAAACTTGCTTCTCCTAATTCTTCTAATTCGGAGAGAGAAAGCCGTTTTATTGCATCTTCAACCTCAGTTGAAAGTTCTCCCAAGCGTCTGAGAAGTTGAAAGATTAATCGTAACAATTTTAATCGTCCTTCTTCGCGTCCTTCTTCGCGCCCTTCTTCGCGTCCTTCTTCGCGCCCTTCTTCTAAAGCAAGAACAATAGAACCACGTCGATCTTCTATAAACATTTCTCGTTTATCAATTTCTTCTAGCTCTTTAATACTCAAGTTGGCTTGATTTGCAATATTGAGTGCTTTCTCGACTTCGGGAATTTCACTGAGTACAGAAGGGATAGCATCCAAGGAAGGTGCTTCTTTCATAAAAAATATCCATTTTTCTGTTAAATTCTGTAATTCTTCCAGCTTTTTTCTAAATTTGGGTAGCTCAACAAAAATCATTTCTAATTCACCCTTGCGATATTCAAAGCCTTGTTTTTTTTCTTTAAAACTGAAATGTGTGATGATTTCTTCTGTCTTTTCAAATAGCTTAAAATCAGTTATATTTAAGGCGATAACAGGTTTTAAATAAGTATAGCCTTGACCAGATTTTAATTGATTACTATACGTTTTGGCTAAGTTATAAATTACTCGTTTTTCAAAGGCTGCTACATTTAAGACTTGCATTTCGATAATGACTGTCGTTCCATCTGCAAGAACAGCCTTAACATCTAAATAGCTATCTTTTAAATCAACGGTACTTCCTCCAGTATAAGGATCGATGATCTCTAAATTTTGAATCTGCGATCGCCCTGCATAAACTAAGGCATTTAAGAAGCTAATCAAGATATCTTTGCTCTCGTTTGAACCAAATATTTTCTTAAAGGCAAAGTCGGTTTTAGGGCTAATAAATTTCATCGTTTTAGGTTGAGTTCAATATTGGGCGATCGCGTTCATTGTCAATGCTATCCCACAATTTTACTCTAAAGCAGTGCGATCGGGTTATAACTACAATGGGAGCATCTCTCCCTAGCTGCGTAAATCCCGATCGAGAAACTTTGGCCAAAGAATAGAGAAAGATGGAAATTGAAACTCGCGCAATTCATGCAGGACGACAGGTAGACCCGGCCACAGGAGCCGTTGTCCCTCCCCTCTATCTCTCAACCACTTTTGAGCGAGAAGCTGATGGGAGTTACCCTCACAATTATAATTATATTCGCGATCGCAATCCCAATCGGGTCATGCTAGAGGATTGTCTCTGTGCTTTAGAAGGGGGAAAAGTCGCGTCGGCCTTTGCTTCGGGGTCGGCTGCAACTATGAGCATTTTTCAGGCATTAAACCCCGGCGATCGCGTGGTGGTTCCCCATGATGCTTATTCGGGGACGGGGACATTATTGCGATCGCTAATGCAGCCTTGGGGGTTAAAGGTAGCATTTGCAGACATGACCAACTTGCAGGAGGTTAAAGCGGCTATTACCTCTGATACCCGCTTGGTTTGGCTGGAAACCCCCTCTAATCCCATGTTAAAGATAACGGATATCGGTGCAGTTACGGCGATCGCGCATAAGGTGGGGGCATTATCTGTTTGTGATAATACTTGGGCGACTCCTGTATTGCAACAACCTTTTGCGTTAGGATGCGATCTTGTGGTGCATTCCACGACTAAGTATTTAGGGGGACATAGTGATGTTTTGGGGGGTGCAATTATTGCTCAAAAAGAGTCTGAGTTTTTCGAGAAAGTGCTTCATATTCAACATATTGGAGGTGCGGTTCCTTCTCCTTTTGACTGTTGGTTAATTTTACGTGGCATTGCAACTTTACCCTATCGCATGAAAGGACATTGCGAAAATGCCGATAAATTGGCTCGTTGGTTGCAGCAACACCGGGCGATCGCGCGAGTTCATTATCCCGGTTTATCCACCCATTCCGGTTATGCGATCGCCTCACAGCAAATGTCGGGTTTTGGGGGTATGCTTTCTGTTGAATTAAAAGGAGGAAAAGAAGCGGCATTTGCAATGGCTGCTCATGTTAAGCTATTTCGTCGAGCAACCAGTTTGGGGGGTGTAGAAAGTTTAATTGAACATCGTGCTTCAATTGAAGGGAAAAATACTCGCACTCCCGATAGTTTATTGCGCTTGTCGGTGGGTTTAGAAAATGCAGAAGATTTAATTGCAGACTGCGATCGCGCTTTAAAGGGAAATCCTTGAAAATAATTCTAGATTAGAGGGTTTTCACAAATTCAGAAACAACGCGCACAAATTCTTGGGGAGACTCGTAAGGAAGCACATTACGACCAACAATTTTACAGCCTTGAATGTTAGGGAAATGCTCTAAATAAGATTCGAGACGGCGATCGGGGGTTTCGGTTTTTCCTGGACGACTGATACTGGAAGCCTTATTGCCAAAAACTGCCAAAGTGGGTTGAGAAATTGCCGCGATCGCCTCTTGAAAATCCTCTCGCCAAAATCCTGCTAAAAAGGAAAAGACTGCATGACGACTTGCCATTGTATCTGACCCAATTTTTAGAGTTTCTAACCATTCTGTATCTACATCTTCAGGGCGATCGAATAGCTGACGGACTGAAAAAGACTGCAAAAATTGACGACGACGGGCATAACGAAAAAAGCCCCAACCTAGAGGAGATGCTAATAGATTCCAGATGATTTTTTGCTGTTGAAGTGATGCAGGAGTTTTCATTAATGTCCAGGCTGGGGGTCCTGCTAAAACCAAACCTTTAATCAATTCAGGACATTTTTGCGTACAGTAAATAGCGACGGGAAATAAGGCACCTTGTACAACAATAATAACAGGTTGTCGGACAATATTTTCAATAAAATATTGCATCTGATTTGCCCAATCTTCTGGATAGCAAGCAACTCTGGGCATTTCACTTTCTCCGCAGCCCAATAAATCGGGATTGTAGAGAGAATTTTGATTTCCTTCTCGATACCAAGTCAGGCAAAAACGCTGCCAAAATTGACGAGATAAACCGACTCCAATGGGATGAATTAATAATAAGGGAATTTGCCGATCGCCAGGGGTGCGATCGGGTTGTCGAATTTCGTAAGCACAACGATAGTTTTTCCAAGTATAAAATTGTGTCAGTTGGGGTTGATTTGAGATCATGATTTTAATTATTTGCCTGCAATTTGTTTTAATGTTGCTGCCATTACTGCATTGGTTTGTCCCGTAACTGTAAAGATTAGTGTTTCCCTATAAATACGTTGTGCAGGGTGATATTTTTGATTGGCTTTTCCCCTCGAAACTGCTACGGCTGCTAAACTGCATTGACTGGCTAAGGCGATCGCCTTGGCTCTCAATTCCAACTGTTCTTCTACAGAGCTATTTTGCTGTTCTATTTGGGTGCAAATTTTCTGACGACAATTATTCAGTTTAGCATCTAATGCGAAAAAACTATCGGTAATAAAAGATTGAGTTTTGCTGGCATTTTCGACAATATCCAACCCCGATCGCGCAGATCCCAAGATAGAAGCAGTTGCTTTTAAAATACTTTGGCGATCTTTTTCCTGCATCCACTCCTTCGGTTTAATTGCAACTACTTTTTCATAAGGAATAAAATAGCGATCGCATGACCCACTAACGGTATTTGTTGACTGCATCGCAGCTAAGGACATCGGTGCAGAAAAGTGTAAATTCCCCTCAGAAGAGGAGGAAATATTTTGTAAGGGGATGAGTGCGAAAAGGATGCTTTCCTCTCCCAATGCGGCTGCAATAACTGCCTCCTGAAACAAATTCAATCCGGTGATCCAAGGAATATTTCCCGATAATTGATAACCTCCCTTAACTTCAATTGCTTCTAAGCTAGGTTTCCCTTGTCGTCGCAAATGAGAATATCCCACCCCAACTAAAATTTGACCGCAACTCATTTGAGGAAGATAGTCAAATTTCAAGTTTTCATTATCTCCATTGGCAATAAAAGATCCTGCTGTTTGATGTTGACTTTGCGTAAAGGCTAAGGTCCCAGAATATCGCGCTAATTCCTCTTGAAAACAAAAATAATCTAATTTTGTGACTTCTCGATTTCCCCATTTTTGAGGAATATTTAAAGCCAGTAGCGATCGCGATCCCAAGCCTGCTAATCCTTCTCGCAATGCCTCCGTTTTTGCTTCCATTTCTTCTGGATTTGGGGCTGTTTTTCGGTAAATTTTGGCTTGCTCAATGATATTTGAATAGTTTTGTGTTACTCCTAGCATTGCTTCAATTATTAACAGTTTTCAGCTTGAGCAGAATCAAGTTTTGCAGAACTTTGAACCTGTTCTAAAATTGCCAAAATTTCGCGCTCAAATGTCACCTTAGCACGATTAGTTTTCCCTCCTAAATAAAAGCGATCGCCTTCCTGCAAAGCCCAGATTTGCGAGTGAGAAAAATAGCTCATCACTACACCTATCATTAATAAAGCAAATCCACTATAAACAATAGGAATACCCGGATCGGCTTTAATTTGTAATCCCGTTGAACCCACTAACTCTAACACCTTTAGAGTTACACCATTCAACAAATCAATTCCTGAACCTTCTCGCACTGCACCAATTAAATTGCCAGTGCGATCGTAAGCAAAAAGTGTCCCCTGCAAATCTCTTGCAACCAAGGAAACCCCATCGCTTAAATCGGGTTTTGTTGGCACCCACGTCCCCCAAAAACGTCCTTGTCCTCCTGTCTCTAATTGTGCCATTGGCAGGCGAAAAATAGGACTATTATTTAACTGTACTTTCACTGCATCAATGCCCCAATTGGTTTGATAGAGGGTGACACCTTGGTAGCGTAAAGGTTGATTCACATAAATTGTTTTACGATCTACTTCTTCTCCTTGGCGATCGAGGACAGAAAGATCGGAATAAAACTGATCTATATTGCCATCTGGCGTATAATCAATCCAAAAATCATTAACTTTAACCACCCAATCTTGAGGAATTTGACTGGCTGCTAAAGGTCCCGCATCGATAATATTGCGAATCTGAAATATCGAGCCACTAGGCGCAATTTCTTGAGCAAAAAATCCTGTCATCGATCCCCAAATTGAACCCGCTAAAATCACGAGCATACCAATGTGAACAATGATGGGACCGATACGCCCAATGATTCCTTTACGAGCATATAAACTATCTCCTTCACGGAAGATTTTATAATTTTTCTTCCCTAATAAAGGTTCAAGAGAATTGAGAGAACCTGAATCTAATTCTGCACTTAATACGAGTTTATTAAATTGTTTTGATTTTGTATAATAACTCCAGCGTCGAGCCGATTTTAGAGTGGGAATTTGTCGGGTAAAACTACAAGCTGTTAAACTGCTGCCAAATACAACTAAAAGCGATAAAAACCACCAAGTTCGATAAACATGATCTAATCCTAAAAATAAGAGAACTTTCCAAGTTAAAAAGCCAAATAAAGCAGGATTTTCAGGATAGTTGGTTTGATAAAAAGCAAGGTTCTGACCTTGTTCTATAACCGTTCCAGAAATACTAAAGAGTGCGATCGCCAATAATAATATAATCGCTAAACGCAAATCGGCTAGAATCTTGATGCTGCGACGAAATCCATGCTTAAAATTGCTTAAAACTGTTTGTTCTGGAGATGTTTCTTCTATGTTCATGGAATCAGAATGGGAATGCGAGAGAGGAGAGAAAATGTACCAAAACCAATCAATAAAACGCCGCTAATGGGATTAATCCAACTCGACCAGCGACGCAATTCTAACAGTTTTTTGAGGGAAGCGGTAAAGGTTCCGGCTATAATCAGAGGAGCAACATAACCGATCGCATAACACAAGAGCAAAACTCCTCCCATGACAATATCCTGTGTTTTGATTACCCAAGATAACAAGGTCGCTAAAACAGGAGTGCTGCACGGAGAAGCAACTAAACCAAAGGTTAACCCTAATAAATAAGAGCGAATACTTTTAGGCAGGTTAGGTGAAATCCAATCACTTCCTCCTAAAGAAGGAAAATTTAGAGGGATAATTTCTAAGAGATTTAATCCCATTAAAATAGCGACTAAACTCACCAAAATTGGCAACCCAATGCCGATTTGTCCGTAAACTTTGCCCAAGGATGCTGCTGCAATGCCTAACCCTGCTAAAGTGCTGGCTAAACCCAAAGCAAACCATGTTGATTGAATCATACCTTGCCAGCGATCGCGATTGGGGGAGCCGTTTTCATATCCCCCAATATAGGCGATGGTAATGGGCAGCATCGAGAGCATACAGGGGGTTAAACTGGTTAATAAACCCGCTATCAAAACGATCGCGATACTGGTGATACTCAGGCGATCGAGTTGTGCCGCAACGATCGCGTCGGCAAATTGTGAGAGTTGATAGAGTTGAGTTTGCAGGGTTTCGAGCATTGTAGGATTGACAGGTTGCGATCGCATTTTAACATCGCATCTTCGCCATTGCGATCGCGCCCAGGATGGACAACAGATTT
>NZ_JAYGHV010000035.1:0-15040 GCF_034932145.1 Spirulina sp. 06S082
TTATTGGAACGTTCGTTTGTAAACGGCTTGAAGATTTTTATAATCTATGTCGGCTCCAATGCGGCGTAATTGACGCAGGCGATTTTCCACGACTAGGCGAGCGTCAGAACGTTTGATGGGTTCAAAACTCAAGTTATCTCGATTGTGAGTGACAAAAAAAAATAAACGTTGAGCATAAAGGGTTGTATATAACTCCCGATTGTCTTCAATAGGGCAAACCTTGAAGAGCAAGCCAAACGTAGGGTGATTGAGGTAAGTTTCGTTATTGTTATCCATCGATCGCAAAATAAATTACCCTTATATAACAAGAAGAAACAATCGGAAAAGTTGCTAAAATTTTCACTTTAAGACAATTGCCCTAAACCATGATAGACCAAATTGGTCTTCTCTTCTTCATTGATTAGGCTGCCCATCCCCAAACTAATCTTGCCCACCAAAAGAGAACTAAAATCCCGAGGGCAACTCCATCTCCAATCCCCAAGCGGAGTTGATGCCATTGAACGCGATGGCGATCGGGGCTGGTAAATCCTCGCACTTCCATGGCGATCGCAATTTGTTCGGCGCGCATGAGGAGGTTTTCTAGAAGCCTTTCGGCAACTATCAACCATAAATTGAAACTTTGGCGCAGTCCCAGTTTTTTCCAATTAATGGCACGGGTGGTGACAGAACGGAAAAGATTTTGGATTTCCTCGAGTACGAGGGGAATAAAGCGCAGGGACAGGGTTAAGGTTAGGGCAATCTCGGTGACGGGAATTTTGAGGCGGCGCAGGGGCTGCATGAGGTCTTCTAGCCCGGCGGTAATCTCTTCGGGAGCGGTGGTCAGTAGATAAAGGCTGCTACTGTAGATGAGTACAAACAGGATTGTACTCAGGCGCACCGCTAGATCGAGAGAATGACGAGTGACCTTAAAGCGTCCGATTTGCAGCAAAATATACTGATATGAGGTTTCGGGGAAAAAGGCCAATGAATCTGGTACGCGCGGTTGCGAGGAAACCGCCAAGCCATCATTAACAAAACAAGTGACAATAAAGGAGATCGTACAGACAATTAAGAGCCAACCTGCTTGCTGTCGCAACGCTCGGAAGGGAATACCGGCTGTTAAGGTAATCGCGATCGCCAATAAAGCCAGAATAATGCGCCAAAGCGAGTTAGAAATTACGGGTGTAATGAGAAAACTGAGCAACCACACCAATTTCACCCGAGGATCGAGACGATGCAGCCATGTAATGGGATGTTCGAGGTAGAGTCCAATGGGAAGCGATCGCAGTAAATCCATATATTTTTATCTATTTTTTCTGATTTCTGGTCAGAGTTTTACCTAGCTAAATTCTATCCTCTACAACCCATGCCCCTTAAGATATAGATTAAAGAATTTACCGCAACGGGTTAATCTTGATGGAGAATGTGACTTCCGCACAAACAATCTCGCGCCACGAGCTTCGCCAATTGGTATGCAACCAATTGCATACCCTTTTGGAACGAGAAAACTGGGAAGGAGCCAAAGCATTGCTCATTCCCGTACAGCCTGTCGATATTGCGGAAGCAATTGAAGGACTACCCGATTCAATGCAGGCGATCGCCTTTCGCTTGCTCTCGAAGGATGAGGCGATCGAGGTGTACGAGCATTTAGATTCGTCGGTACAACAGAATCTCATTCAAGATTTTAAACGTCAAGAGGCGATCGAGATTGTCGAAAATATGTCTCCGGACGATCGCGCCCGATTATTCGATGAATTACCGGCGAAAGTTGTCAGACAGTTATTGGCTCAATTGAGTCCCAAGGAACGTCAAGCAACGGCATTATTACTGGGATATGAGGAGGATACGGCGGGGCGAATTATGACTCCAGAGTATATCTCCCTCAAGGAAAATATCACGGTGACGCAAACTCTCGATCGCATTCGCGCTCAAGCCAATGCTTCGGAACTGATTTACTATCTCTACGTGACGGATAATGCCCGTCGTTTAACGGGAATTGTCTCTCTGCGAGATTTAGTGGTTTCTTCTCCCGATAAAACCCTCGGGGAAATTATGGCGCGGGATGTGGTTAGCGTGACGACGGAGATGGATCAAGAGGAAGTGGCGCGATCGATCCAACGTTACGATCTGTTGGCGTTACCTGTGGTGGATAAAGAGGCTCGTTTGGTGGGGGTGGTGACGGTAGACGATACTATCGATATTTTAGAGCGGGAGGCGACGGAAGATATGTATGCTATTGGAGGAGTACAAGCAGATGGCGATAATTATTTTCAAACCAGTTTATTAGTTGTGGCTCGCAAGCGCATTTTTTGGCTGTTGATTTTGTTGGTAACAAATACAGTTACAGGGTCAATTATTCAAACTCAGGGTTCTTTGTTGGAACATACGGGACAGGCGATCGCGATCGCGGCTTTTATTCCTCTTTTAACGGGGACAGGGGGCAATATTGGGGCGCAGTCTTCTACTGTTGTCATCCGGGGCTTAAATACGGATGAGTTACGCGCTTTGGGACCTTTACAGGTGATCTTTCGCGAGGCAATGGCGGGGTTATTATTGGGGACTTCCTTGGGAATTATGGCGACTTTATGGGCGCATTACCTGATGCAAAAAACCTTTTTTGTCGCGATATCTGTGGGGAGTAGTTTAGTTGTAATTTCTCTGTTAGCTTCAGTTTCCGGGTCTTCTCTGCCCTTTTTATTCCGAACTTTGAAACTCGATCCCGCGTTGATGTCTGCTCCTTTTATTACTACGGCGGTGGATGTTTTAGGGGTTCTTATTTATTTTGCGATCGCGCGGACTATTTTGAGTTAGTCGGTTAATTTAACTTGGTAGGATTACATTGTAAAAATCTGCTAAAATCAAGTATAGATATTATCAAGTCGGAGATAGAAAATGGTTGTTGCTTACCCCATTTCAAAAAAATTAACGTTAGAGGACTTTTTGCAACTTCCCGAAACTAAACCCTCTAGTGAATATTTTGGCGGAGAAATTATTCAAAAACCAATGCCTCAAGGAGAACATAGTACGATTCAACTTGAACTCGCATCTGCAATCAATAAGATTGGGAAAACTGCAAAACTTGTTTGTTCTTGGCCAGAATTACGCTGTACATTTGGCGATCGTTCTATCGTACCTGATATTGCTGTGTTTGAATGGGAAAGAATTCCTAAAAAGGAGAATGGAAGAATTGCTAATAAATTTACAATTCATCCGGATTGGATTATCGAAATTTTATCCCCAGAACAATCGACAACTAAAGTAATCAACAAAATTCTCTTTTGTCTTCAACAAGGAACAAAATTGGCATGGTTAATCGATTCTGAAGAAGAATCTGTGATGATTTTTCTACCCGATCGCACGCTAGAGATTAAAACAGGTGATGATATTCTACCCGTTCTCGATTGTTTAAAAGATTGGGAATTGTCGGCGAAAGAAATGTTTAGTTGGCTAATTTTTTAAGATGAGTTACACTCATGCTATATCTCGTAAATCATAAAATATCTACGATCGCAAAAAACAATGAATTTAGAAGAATATTTTAATTTTCTTCGTCCCGATGACATTCGCATCAAAGGAACGAGAATCGGTATTGAAACAATCCTGTTTGACTATATTGAAAAAGGCTGGAGTCCCGAGGCGATCGCGCAAACTTACCCAACCTTAACCTTAGAGCAAGTTTATGCTACGATTCTCTACTATATTCATAATAAAGACAAAGTCGATGAATATATGATTAACTGGTTGACACACGGCTATAAAATGCGATCGCAGCAACGATTAAATTCTTCACCTATCTCAATTAGACTCAGTAAGTTAAATAAGTTAAATGCAGAACGCGAAAATTTAAAAGTTACAAATGACCCTGCAATATCTGCTGGATGAGAATGTCGATCCACTCTATAAAACCCAATTACTACGTCAAGCACCAACTTTAACTGTACTTTTAGTCGGCGATCGCAATACACCTGAAAAAGGAACTCTCGATCCAGAAATTCTCTGTTGGTGCGAAGAAAATAGCTTTATACTGGTCACGAACAATAGAACGTCAATGCCCATTCATTTAACCGAACATATCGCAAACGATCGCCATATTCCCGGAATTTTCATCCTCAATCCGAATCTTAGTATTGGCCAGATAATCGATGAACTCATTGCGATCGCAGAAGCATCTTTTGAAGATGAATATCGAGACCAAATCAGATATTTACCCCTCTTAGAATAAGAGAATAAGTCAGATTGTGCAATCGAGAATTAAAACAGAAAGTAACGCTGTGCCATGGGTAAAACTGTCGCAGGTTCGCAGGTTAATAGTTCTCCATTAGCACGGACTTCATAGGTTTCCGGATTCACCTCAATATCGGGCATACTATCATTAAGTTTCATATCTTTCTTGCCAATTTGACGAGTATGAGAAACTGCCGCTACTGGCTTTTGTAAACCAATTTGTTCTGCAATTCCTCCCCCTACTGCCGCTTGAGAAACAAAAGTTAAAGAAGTTGCCGCGATCGCCCCCCCAAAACTGCCAAACATGGGACGCATATAGACAGGTTGAGGGGTAGGAATACTAGCATTAGCATCTCCCATTTGCGCCCAGGCGATCGCGCCTCCTTTAATGACAATTTCCGGTTTCACGCCAAAAAAGGCGGGTTTCCACAAACATAAATCGGCGATTTTTCCCTCCTCTACGGAGCCGACATAATTGGCAATGCCGTGGGCGATCGCCGGATTGATGGTATACTTAGCAATGTAGCGTTTGGCGCGTGAATTATCGTTGCGGCTGCTGTCTTCTGGCAAATGTCCGAACTGCACCTTCATTTTGTGAGCTGTTTGCCAAGTGCGGATAATCACTTCTCCTACTCGTCCCATTGCTTGAGAGTCGGAAGCAATCATGCTAAATGCGCCGCGATCGTGCAAGATATCCTCGGCTGCAATGGTTTCCCGACGGATGCGGGACTCGGCAAACGCAACATCTTCAGGAATGCCGCGATCGAGGTGATGGCAGACCATTAACATATCGAGATGTTCTTCTAGGGTGTTAGTAGTGTAAGGTCGAGTGGGGTTCGTTGAAGAAGGGAGAACATTACTCTCCGCGCAAACTTTGATAATATCGGGCGCATGACCCCCCCCGGCTCCTTCCGTGTGGTAGGTGTGAATAGTACGGTTTTTAAAGGCGGCGATCGTGTCTTCTACAAATCCTGCCTCATTTAAAGTATCCGTATGAATAGCAACTTGTACGTCATATTCATCAGCCACACTTAAACAAGTATCGATCGCCGCCGGAGTCGTCCCCCAATCTTCATGTAATTTTAACCCCATTACTCCCGCTTGCACCTGTTCCACCAGTCCCGCAGGTTGGCTGCTGTTTCCCTTACCCAAAAAGCCGAAATTGAGGGGAAAAGCATCCGCAGCTTGTAACATTCGGTGAATATTCCAGGCACCAGGAGTGCAAGTCGTGGCGTTGGTTCCCGTGGCGGGACCCGTCCCCCCTCCGATCATTGTCGTGACACCCGAGGCGATCGCGGTTTCAATCTGTTGAGGACAAATAAAGTGAATATGTGCGTCAATTCCTCCCGCCGTGAGAATATGCCCTTCTCCGGCGATCGCCTCGGTAGAGGGTCCAATAATAATATCTACATTGTCTTGAATTTGAGGATTTCCCGCCTTACCAATCTTGACAATTTTGCCATCTTTAATGCCAATATCCGCTTTAATAATGCCCCACCAGTCGAGAATCAGGGCATTTGTGATGACTAAATCCACCGCCCCATCTGCGCGAGAAATGGGAGATTGTCCCATACCATCCCGAATCACCTTACCACCGCCAAATTTGACCTCATCCCCATAGCTGGTCAAATCTCGTTCTACCTCTATTATTAACTCTGTATCTGCCAAACGGACGCGATCGCCCGTTGTCGGTCCGTAAGTTTCTGCGTAAGCGCGACGATCCATGCGATAGCTCATAATTTCTCCTCAAATCCGCGATCGTGGGGGAAGTATAAATCTTACTTTATCAGAGTTGGGTAATAAATTTTTGATGGAGGTGCTAAATACAAGCTAGGAGAAGGCAAACAGCTTTTATTTATTTTCGTTACACTTACCTCTTGAATTCGATCTTTCTCATCCTCAAAAGGAACTTCAACTTCATAATATATTCCTTTTTCTACTTGTAAAAAAGCATCATGTACTGAAATTTCTCCTTTTTCAATTGCGTCTAATTTCTTTTTGGACACCGAGATACAGTAGTATAATTCAAAATCATCACTTTCTTTGACCCATGTTGCCAAGAAAATCTCCCCGGCTGAATTATGACAAGAAAATAGTAAAGGACGATTAAAGTATTCATATTCTGCGATCGTTTCAAGTTCTTCTAAACTTTTACTCTCTAATAGAAAATTCATTGTTCTTTCTCCTCATTCTCAATAACTTTAAAGACTTCCCAAGGTTTTGCTCCACTTGCCAACCAAAACGTATGATGAGAAGAACCCGAAGAAGGTGTTGCTTTAATTACGCCTAAATCAGAGTTTAAAGTCCCAACAGCAGGTTTGCAGTTGGCAAAACCGGGAAATTTTTGCTGGAGTTCAAATAAGTCTCCTATCTCAGTATAGACGGAAATCCCACAGGCTTGACATTCTTGTTCAGCTTTAGGAAACGGTTTCTTTGTGGGATTTTTTTCGCGTTTTGAGAAAAAGTCCTTGGGAGTAGGTGGATCGTTATTCACGAGATAATATACCGTACCCGATGCAGGTAACACCGTGTCTGGGGGACAATTCGCAGGCAGATAATCTGGAAATTGCATTTTTGATGAATATAGGTGATTTGAGGGAAATTACCCTTAATATTACAGCGATCGCGAAGGTGACTTTCAGGCTGTAAAATAATAGTTGGGCTTGAAACTAGCGAGAGGAAGCGTTGGTGATGAAAATATCCGCATTCACAGCGTGCGTCTCCCAGGACTTATCGCCCATCAAACAGCCAGCCAAAATTCCGATCGCAATACGACCCATAAAATCAGCAACTGGCCGACAAAACGGACGCGATCGCCCGTTGTCGGTCCGTAAGTTTCTGCGTAAGCGCGACGATCCATGCGATAGCTCATAATTTTTCCTCTATTCATATTTAAAGTATTGCGGAGAGGTCTACTAACTTTTACTACCACGGGCTACCGACGATCGCGAAACTAGCCCAGAAGTAGGGATGAGAAAAATCAATATCGTTTAAGTGTTGGAGTTCTAGCGGCAGACTCACATTTGCGCCGAGTCCGAGGAGTTGCCCGTTTTCGATGCGGACTTGGTTGCGGAGGAGGGCGAGTTGCGATCGCCTTAAGGCTTCGGCTTTGATGGTGACATCGGGCTGGCCGAGGTGGTGATAGAATTCGTTCATTAAGGTGAGGGTACTGGTATCGTCTACTTTCCAGAGGCTGGCGAGGACGGATTTAACCCCGGCGTTGACGGCTAACCCGGCAAAGCCCATTTCGGCGCGGAGGTCGGAAATGGCGGTTTCGCAGGCACTCAGAGTCAGGAGTTCAATGGGGCGATCGGTATACCAGCCAGCGAGTCTCAGGTTGCGGAAACGGATTTTTTCGTCCCAGAATTGGATGTAAGCATCGTCGCTTTTGAGGTACTGGTGGGAGGCATGGGTGGCGAGGTGAACGAGGTCGAAGGGGGTTTGTTGGCGTTGGATTTTTAAATTGTGAGTGGTGAAGTCTTGGTTAAGAAAGGCTTCTCCTTGCCAGAGGGTTTGCGCGATCGTGTTAAGTTCTGTGGAGACGGCGGGGAGATCGGTGAGTTCTCCGGCGGAAAAGGGGAAAGTTTCGGCTCCCATTGCGAGAATTTGGGTATCTTTGATGGACTGGTAGCGGGTATCCGTGAGGCTGACGCTGGGGATGGAACCGAGGCTATAGCGTTCGATCAGGAATTGTTCCCCGTCGTGGAGGGCGGCGAGGGGGAGGCTGCGAAGTCCGGCGGACATGGAGAAGATGAGGGTGTCAAGGTTGAGGTCTTCAATCTTGTCTTCGAGGGGTCGGATCAGCCAGTTGTAGAGTTGTTGGGCGATGGGGAGATAAGTGGTATTTTTACAGAGTTCGTCTTTGTTAGTGAAGCATTGAGCGAATAGGTCTAATTTGGCGCTTAATTTGCGAGCATCGACTTTGGGGACGACGACAAGGACCGGGGAACCTTGGGGACGGACGAGGATGAGGTGCAGTTCTTCGACGTTGGGGAGGGCGTAAATAACGACGGCGCGGGTTCCGGTTTGGGCTTCGATGGTTTGCAGGGTATCGCGGATATATTGGGCGGTGATACGTTTGTCGGTGAGGTCTTCGTTAAAGTAGGATTCAATTTGATCTTCTAGAAATTGGTCAATATCGGTGATGAGATCGTCGGGGTTTGTGGTTGTAAAATCGAGGGTTGGGAGAGAATGTAGAGGTGAATTAAGCCATGTTGTTAGATTGGGGATGTAAATGGGGTTTGCTGCGGTGTAAGGATTGTTAACATTGAGGGAGAGAAGAACGGGATCGTTACCGTTATTTGTTGTCCACTCAAAGTTATAATCGCCATCAGGATTAAAGTTAATTTTGGTATTTGCGTTGATGAGATCGCCGATGAGATAGGCAAGGTTTTCAATTTCATTGTTTCCTAGAGTTTGTTGAGGAGGAGCTTGAGGAGTGGGAGAAGGTATTGTAATAGGAGGCAATGTTAGTGGAATAGATGCGGGGGGAGTGGAGATAATTTGTATTCGATCTAAATCTTGTTTGTGGGTGTTGAAATATTCTTGAGTCGGAGAAATAGTTGATTCGGTCATCGGATCGCCTCTGGTTAAATCTCCTTCTGTTCCATTGATAGAAGGATCTCCGACTGTAAAAGGTGTTATTCCTTGACCACCGTGGCGAATAATTATCGTACCGCTATCTACAACACCAACAGTTGATATACTTGCATCTGTCAAATTTTGGTCGGTGAAAGTGTCGGTAACTCGGAATAAATTTTGAGTGGTCACGTCAATATTGCCTCCCGTACCACTGCTCAAACTTTGTGCATTTATGGAACTTACGGTAATATTATCGGGAGCGCTGAGAGTGACATTGCCAGCATTGCTATTATTGGAAGTGTCGAGGCGATCGCTGATAATTTCTCCATTCTGACTCGCGATCGCAATTCCGGCGGGGGAAGTAATATTTTTTGTATTGATATCATTAAAAGCTGTAATTTCAATGGGTGCTGCACCCGTTGTCAGATCGTCTTGAATTGTCAGATTATTTAGTGGGATCGAACTGCCAACTGAATCATTAAATTGAATCGTTCCCATGTCTGTATCGAGGTTTAAATCGTAAAATCCGTCAATCGTACTGTTAAATGTAATATCTCCTGTATCGGATATTTTCACCGATATATTATCGGATAAGATTGTTGCACCATTCAAAGTTATATTGTTAGCATTTGTTTCAATATCTCCTCCCGTAACAATGTTACCACCAACATTATTTGTAGTAATTTCAACATTACCTCCTACTCCTCCACCTAAACTTTGAGCAGTAATTTGTTCGACACGAATATTACCATTTGCATTGAGATTAATATTACCGCTATTTCCAAGAGCAGAAGAGTTAAGATTTTCTGTATAAATTGAGCCATTATTGCTAGTTAGGTTAATTCCTGTGGGTGCAGTAATATTTTGAGTTGTAATATCATTAATAGTTGTAATAGTCAAACCCGTTACAGGAGCCGTCGTTATGTCGTCTTGAATATTGATACTGTTCAGAGGAGTGGTATTTCCAATTGAATCATTGAATCGAACAATTCCTAAGTCAGAGTTGAGGGTTAGATGATGAGAACCATTAACTGTATTGTTAAATTCAATATCGCCCATTTCAGCAATCTTAACGGATAGATCGCTCGATAATTGAACGGGTGCATTAAAGATAATGTTATTTCTGTTGGTCTCAAACTCTCCACCTGTAATAATTGTATTTCCTGCATTAATTTCAATTTGACCGCCAGTATTTGCGCTAGAGAACGAAAAAGCATTAATATCATTTGTAAAAATACTCCCAGCAGCGTTCAGGTTGATATTCCCACCCGTACCCAGTGCAGAAGATGTAATTAGAGATCCCGATGTTGTATCGATATTTGCGGCGGTGCTGGTGATGTCAATTTGTCCGCTATCCCCATTAAAACCGGGAACAAACATCGTAATATCACCTGTATTAATATTACCGGGAGCTTGTAAAGTTACATTTCCTCCTCGTATTCCTCCAGCAGCATTAAGCACTCCTCCTGTTGTGTCGATAAGGTTACTGCTTACAATTTTAATAATGCCTGCTTCATTCATAGAGCTTGTATTTAGATTACCTGTATATACGTCACCGTTAGAAGTAAGTATTTCTATTGCTCCACCATTTCCAAAATCATAAGAAGTATTAATATCGATAGTATCAGCCCCAAAAATACTACCATCATTAACAGTTATTGTAACATCTCCACCATGAGTAACTAGGATTCCATTTTGTAAATGGCCAGAAGTGATAATTTCAATATTTCCTCCATTAGTTATCAATGAACTACTGAAAGCAATAGCTGATGTTGCGCTAGGATTACTTCCATCTAAAATAATTTTACCCGATCCTGTAGCTTCTATATTTCCTTCTAGGATAATTGCACCATTACCAGTTAAGTTAGTCTCTCCGATGAGATGTATCATTCCATCTTCTGATTGAATTAAAGATGAATTATCCATAAAAATGCCTTCACTCAAATCAAAAGTACCGGGAGTGCCTTGAATTTCAATGTTTCCAATACCTTGAGTTTTAATCAAAGTACTATTCGCTAATTCAACAATTTGATAACCGGGAGTCGAAAGACCCGTACTTCCTGCAAGGCTTACATTTCCTCCTCCTGCGTCAATAAGACTATTATGAACTTGAATTCCTTGTACTAAAGTGCCTCCACGACTTCTACCACTTCCTATGAAATCACCGCCGTTTGTCTGAATTACTACATCAGCGATTCTGAGAGAACCGCCAGCGTTATTATCTACATCTGCTGTCAATATAATATCCCCTCCATTGGTTGTTATATTGTTATTAACATAAATCTCTCTGCCAGCTTCAGCCGTTAACCCAACTCCAATTGTACTGATATCAATTTCTGCATTAAAATAAATATTTCGAGTTGCCTGTAAAATAACATTTGAATTAGCATTATTAATCGCTGCAACACTAATTTTAGTATCTGAATCAGGAAATCCTGAATTAGGTAAATTAGGATCTAGAAAATCATCAACATCTATTAAATTACTGGTTTCAAAACCTGTAGAAACAATTCTAATATCTTTTGGATCGAGCAAAAGTGTGCCATTATTACCATTAGGAGCATAAGTATCAACATGACCCAGAAAATCTAGAAATTGTTTTCCCGATATTTCAACAAATCCACCATTTCCAGAACTACTTCCTCCACGAGAGTTAATACTTCCATAAAAACCTGTAACATTATCCGACCAAATAATAACTTCTCCTCCATTCCCATTAACCAAAGCATTTGCATTAATCACAGAATCATTACTAACCAAAGTTCGTTCTGCATTGGGGACATCTCCCGAACCCTGATAATCTCCTCCAACACGAACATTACCCCCACCATTTACCCCAGAAACATCAAGATTTGCACCAATTAAACCAACTTTTTCTCCAAAAATATCGATATTTCCTCCCACTGTTCCCGATGCGTCCAAAAAACCAGAAACGATCGCGCTTCCTGAATCTGTCGGAATCGTCAACTCTCCATTACTCAACTGTACTTTATTCCCATCAACTGTTAACCCCGTCTCCACAGTTTGTGCCGCACCCACCAATAACTCTGGAAGAGAAAGCGCATTAACAGGAAGAACATTTCCTTGTAAATCTCGCGGTGGTTCTATCTCCAAACTTAATAAATGTCCCGGTTGAGAAATCCGTACCAAACTACTCCCCGAAACAGCACTAATTAAAATGTTTCCCGAAGGTGCAGACATTGAACCAGTATTAATAACCGTTCCTCCCAATAAAGTTAAATTATTTCCCTCCAATACTCCCAAAGTTCCAGCATTAACAATTGCTCCCGAATTGTCCAAATCGAAGGCAAAAATAGAGGGTGTTCCGATTAAATTCTGATAGTCATTATCCCCAAAGGCATTAAACCATAGCCCATTCCCAAAACCAATCCCCGTTGCTGTCGTTGCAGTAAAATCACCGGGAACATTTAAACTCGCTTGGGAACCAAAAATAATACCCGCAGGATTCATTAAAAATAAATTAGAATTACCTCCCGTCACTTGAATTAAGCCATTGATAATAGAAGGATCGCCCCCAACAACTCGCCCTAAAATATTCTCAATCCCCACGTTGGAGAGAAAATCAGCAATTTGATTAGCATCTAATCCAAATTGTTCAAAACTGTGAAAGAGATTTTGCCCATCTTGCGATAAACTTCCTCCTTCGATATTAATGCGATCGCCATTGGTATTGATAATTGTTCCCGTCCCATCAGCAGCAGGTATAATAGTTTGTGCTGTTACTGTTTCTACAGAAAACAACGCTAAACCCAAGATGCTGAGAGAGAAAGTATTGTGCAGGAAAAACTTTTTTGAGAGAAAATTATGCAAAGAAAAATTCATGGTGGTAAATGCAGTGTTATTTGAAAGACGATGAATGAATTATTGATTTATTTCGACAGTTTGTGTAAATGTAGATTTTTGTTGATCTCTCCGATCCGCCAGGGATTGAAAATCCCTTCTTACTTGGTTGGATAAGCTGAGGAAACCTCAGCATCCCCCAAGCGCTGTCTCATACAAAAAATCCATTGAAATGGATTAGGTTATTTTGCGATCGCATAATATTCATAAATTTAATTTTAACCTCCATAACAAACTGAAATATTTTGAAAAAATGCAAGTATCTTAGTCCTCTTCAGAGGACTTTTCGTATGAGACGGGGAATTTTATTCCCCGGCGGATCGAAACTAAGAAGAACAATTTTTGTATCATCTTTTGAATCAAGACAGACAGATACAGAAAGATAAAACGCATCTAATTTCCCTCCGATATTTCCGTGATTTTCTGAGACAATTCTCTGGCACGCTGAGAATCCCCCAACTCCTCATAACTCGATCGCGCCCGAGTCAACCAGAGAATTGCCTCATCTTTGTTTTTCAGGGACACATAAACTAGCCCCAAACCTTCCTCAATTTGGCTGCGATCTTCCCAGTTTTCTACCGCAATAAACTGCATTGCTTGCTGATAGTGTTCCAAGGCTGGAGATGCAACCAATAACTCCTGCAAATACAAATTTCCCAACTGCAAACGAATCGCCGCATTGTCCATTCCTGAAGCAAGTAAACTCTCCAGTAAAGCGATCGCCTCCCCAGCCAAATCGTATTGCAAATAAACCCCCACCGTTGCCAAAACTTTTGCAGCTTCCGAGGGCATAGTTTCGGCAAAATTTGCTTTAGTTTGCACCTGCTGTGCTAGAATGGCCTCCAAGAGAGTAAACTTCTGCACGTCCCTTTGCAAAATTCCCGCTTCATCCTGAATCTCTACTGTGAGGAAATACTCGCCCCCCGCTTATAGCGCCTCTCCCCCATACTGTATCTGGGTTGCACTCGTTTCTTGCTCCCACTCAGTTCCCCCTCCCTCAACCATTACCCGATAGCGATCGCCTCCCGCTACCGGATGCCAGCGCAACAACGGCTGAGAGTCCAGTAATTTGCCATTTTGCGGGCTGATAATGTAGGGAATGGTCGCATTCCCAAAGGCGAGGTTATCGCCGCGATCGGGGCAGCCTCGCAGCCCTGGAGTACATTCCACCGTATCCCTTGCCAAACAGGGATTTACCTGTCCTTGGGTCACGGTTTTGAGAGCGAGATCCGCACATTGAATGAGAACTTCCCCCGATCGCACTTCAAAGCGATCGCCTGGATAAAGCTGCATTCCCGCAACGAGTTGAATCTCGCGATCGCCCCGCACGATCGCCGCATTCCCCAACCCGCTCAAAATCGCCCCATTCGCCACGGAAACAGAAGCAGCGAGGGCATTCCCCACGGGTAAAAACAAGGCATCAAACCCAGAAAAATAGCTCTTTTTAACATCAGTTTTCCTCACTGTCATTTTCAGTGCTGCGTCTCCCTTCCCCGATCGCACCAGAATGCGAGCCAATTGTACCGCCCCTTCTGCCAAACCGCGATCGCGAAGCGTGGCTTTAGCTGTATAGCAGAAATCCCTAATCCTTCTCTTGGTCGGATCGGTTTATACTCATCACTTTCAGCATGATAGACTATTATTGTTCTCAATGATGAGAGGCGATATTGTTAATCTGAGTATCAAGTTTCTTCAATACGATCGCGCCCCAACAATTTTATGGGTAAGAAGAAAAAAGGATTTGGGAAGAAAAAGGAAATACCGACCCGGAAAACGCGAGATTTTATGCTTGCGTTGCAGGAGCGCATTGTTAAAAATGATGCAAAATCAACAAAGGTTTATCAGTTCGTTGAAGCTAAATTAGATGAATCTCTGCTAGAGGCTTTGCCTCTCGTGTTTAATCAATTAATAGCAAAAAAAACATCACGGGAACAGCAAAACATTGCAAGGCTGTTTGGTAATTTTGGGAATTTACTTCAGGAGTTTCCTCGAGGCGATCGCCAACTGAATCTAGAAGTCAGTATCATGGCCTATGAACTGGCTCGGAAAGTCTTCACTCGCGAGACATTTCCTCAAGATTGGGCAACAGTGCAAAACAACCTCGGAATTGTCTACAGTGAACGAATCCGAGGACAGAGAGCCGATAACCTCGAAGAGGCGATCGCAGCTTATGAGTTAGCATTGCAGGTGAGAACTCGCGAAGCATTCCCTCAAGATTGGGCTGCAACACAAAACAACCTCGGAGAAGCCTACAGAAACCGAATCCGAGGAGAGAGAGCCGATAACCTTGAAAAAGCGATCTCATTCTATGAGTTAGCATTGCAGGTAAAAACTCGCGAGACATTCCCTCAAGATTGGGCTGTAACACAAAACAACCTCGCAAGTGCCTACAGTG
>NZ_JAYGHV010000036.1:0-14942 GCF_034932145.1 Spirulina sp. 06S082
TGTACTGTGTTAGGAATAGGATTAGCATTTTTAGGATTTCTGTATGGAATTTTAATCGCGCTTAAACGCTTAACTCTAGAAATTTCTGTAGAAGGATGGTCAGCTTTGATGGTTGTTATCTTATTAATTGGTGGTTTTCAACTCATTTTTTTAGGAGTAATTGGTGAGTATTTATGGCGCATTTTTGATGAAGTGCGAAAGCGTCCAGTTTATATTATCATGGAGAAAATTGATTCTGATTCTCAATAATGTCATCCTACCGCGATCGCGCACTACATCCGATCGCAACTCCTCCCGCACAACCTATTTCCTAAATCTAGGAAAACGTGAGTTCAGATAATCCTGTAAATTTATCAGGACTCTCCGACAATATTCAGGACACGAGAATACAACTGAGAATTAATCCAAAATTCAGCAATATTAATCAAATCATCTAAAAGAGGTTTCACCGCAGAAATTAATCCCTTGTGTTTGGCTTCGATCGCAACACCTAAGATTCCCGTAAATACTAAACTATACTCAGATGCAACTTGTCTTCCTAGCTGTTCATCAAGCAGCAAGAGATCGGCAGTTAATTCAATTGCTAGTGCGATCGCTTCAGACTCACCGCGATCCAATCTCTCTTGCAGTAAAATAACCTGTTCTGGATTGCTAATATGCTCTATTTGAATCCACTTTACAGTTTTGACTTCACGCGAACCCGGAATTAAATCTCCTCCATCTGTTAATTCTTGATAGACTGCTTGAGGAATGATAATTGTGCCATAAAGCTGCTCTAAAATCTCTAATTTCCCGATCGCAGCTAAATTTGTAATTGGAGAAGTGTTACTCACTACAATCATAGTCGTCCAAGTTTTTTTAAATTTTTCATATCAGTTTCTAAGTCAGTAATTTCGTAGTGAATAGAAATCTTTCTAATTGCAAGTTCGTGTTGAAATTGCAATAGATTCATCTTGACTAGGTTGGCTGCTTTACCGATACTAATTTTTTTCTGCTGGAAAAGTAGGATAATTAGCTCTAGCATCAGTTCATTCTCTGACATTCCACTTGCTTTCAGAACTTCATCGGGAATCAATATACTCATTAGACTTCTCCGGCGATCGTGTCTTTTCATTTTAGCATTTTTCATCAAATTAAGCTAAATTATTTGACTTTCTGCGATCGCGCAATTCAATCAGGCTAATTGTGAGGAAATTACCGACGAAACAAACCAAAAATATTCAAGAAATTAAAGAAGGAAAATACGCTCCCAAGAGGTGCTAAAATAGCTCCCGCAACATCCGTTACCTCTGTTAGGGTTGAAGGTTGAATGACGACGATATCCCCATTCAATAATAAAGGATTGTTTTCATCATTGATTCCTTGGGATAAATCTACTTCAATTGTTTCTCGTAATACCGTCCCATTGGGATTTAAACGAACTAATTCGACCTTGTTTTTACGGGCGCGATTGTTAAACCCTCCCGCCGCTAAAATGGCTTGATTTAAAGGTGTATTCGGTCGTAATGTTTGAGTACCGGGACTGGTAATTTCTCCGACGACATTGACCTCAATGGTTTGCGGAGAAAAGGTAGCTGGAGCCAAAATACCGATCTCAGCCAGATCGATCGCCTCGGCTTTAGGAACAATAATACTATCTCCGGGTTGTAAGGCAACATCTTGCTCTAAATCTCCCCCTTGGAGAATCTCCCATAAATCAATTCGCACGATCTCTTCCTCTCCCGTCCGTTTGATGCGCCGTAACTGCACATTACGCACGTCAGCACGAGGTGTCACCCCTTCCGCAATCCCGATCGCCTGCGTTACCGTTGGAGGGGCGCTAGAGCCTTCTGCACTCACGGTATGGGTTCCAGGACGCAGCACTTCCCCCGTCACCGCAACTTGTACCGGAGTTGTCGTGGTGGGGAATAAGGTAGAGTCAGAAATGGTGCGACTTTCCACCCGATCGATCGCCTCAGCCGTGGGAATAAAAACGCGATCGCCATCCCGCAAGACCACATCTTGAGCCAGATCCCCTTGATGAATTAAGCCCCATAAATCGATCGCGTAAAGTTGCTCGATCCCTTGATAGGTACGGCGAATCTGGATTTGACGCACATTAGCGGAGAGGGTAATTCCCTCCGCTAACTCGATCGCCTCGGTAACGCTAGGAAAACCCGTTGCACCTCCAGGGTTCACGGTATAGGCACCCGGACGATTGACCTCTCCCGCGATCGCCAATCTGACGGGACGAGGGGTGGTTAAACCGAGGGTGACAATGGGACGCACTAAAATCGATCGATAGCGTTGAGAGATTTTTTGCGCGGCTTCCTCTAAGGTCAAATCTTGTACCGAAACTGTCCCGATCGCGGGCAAATTTAGCGTCCCATCAATGAGAATCGGATATTCGCCGTTATATTCATCCACATCAAAAATTGTCATTTGCACGCGATCGCCGGAACCTAGGGTGTAGGGGCGGTTGGGGGGTGTGGGGGGTGTGGGAGGAGTTTGGGGGGGTGGAGGGAAGACGGGGGAGATGGGAAACTCTTCTTCTAATGTGGGAATTTGGGCATTGGCGCTTTGGTTGGCGATCGCTAAACTGCAAGCAGCTAAGAGCAAATAAGATATTTTTAGGGAATTTTTGCGGTTAATAGACATAAATTTATTGATTCCTTATATATTATCTATATTTAAACATTTTTCGCAATTAATTCTTGATTTTATAAACTTTTCCCGTACTGCCATCAAATTCGACCCAATCTCCATCTTTTAACCATTGTGTAATGCCTGGAATAGAGACGATCGCGGGAATCCCTAACTCTCGAGAAACAATCGCCCCATGAGATAAAACGCTTCCTCGTTCAACTAATAATCCCGCAGCAGCTGGAAAGAGGAGAATCCAACCGGGATCGGTACGTTCTGCGACTAAAATTGTACCGGGTTGTAAGGTTGAAGAATGATCTCGATCTAAGAATTCTTGGGGGTTTTGAATAACTCGCACTGAACCGCGAACGATCCCAGGAGAACAGCCGATTCCTTGTTGAAAATCTGCTGAAGAAGCAGCAGTAAAAAGCCGTTCTAAGGGCTGTCCTTTGAGGTAGGGAATGCCATAAGTCTCAAAGCGATCGCTGGGGATTTTTCCTTCTCGATAGCCTTCAATTTCAGCCTTGCGAAGGGCAACCAATCCTTTTAAATTTGTACAAGTTGCGGTACCTTCAATCATTCTCATAATTTCCTCAACTTCAAGATAAAAAATATCCTCGGTTTTCTCGATAAAATCGGCGATAAAAAAGTGTTTTCCCAATGCTAAAAAGACTTGTCTCGCGCGACCAAATACCCGCGTTCTTTCAAAACGGAGATTTTCGCGATCGCGTACTCGTTTCCGTGCATTTTGCAAGACCCAATGAAAGATTAATCGTCTTAAGGGATGCGATCGCAAAGCCCGGCGAACCTTTAAAATATTAGGGTTTGGGGTGTCGGGTTGAGGAGGAGAAGTAGGGGCAGATTTGGCGAGAATACCGATCGCCCGCAATAAGGGTAAGGGATTATCCGCAAGAGTAGGACTTTCTAACTTAAGTTCTTCTAAACAGCGATCGCTAAACCGTGTTAAGTAATTTTGATATCGCGATTTAAACTCAGGAATTGTCTCTATTGCGGCTAAAATCGACTCTAAGCGCCCTTGACAGAGAACTTGGATAAATGCGTCATTTTGGGATGCGATCGCCGCCATTTTCTGCATTCTCCTAGCAGGTTCGGTACTAATAATATTTCCTTGTCCTGCTAATAAATCGTTTTGCATCGTTCCTTCTTCATCCCCGCACCATTTTGCCGTTAAGCGACGCAACACCCCATAAAAGATCATAGCAAAAAAATCATTAATTAAAGGGGCATCCCAATGGGTTAATAATTCTTGTTCAATTGTCCGATAATAGGCAACCAATTCATCAGCACTATTTGGTAATTGCTTGCCTGTTCCCTGTTCCCTCTTGCCTTTTCCTTCTAAATTTCTCTCTAATCGTTTGTAAAATTTACGAACTTTGTAGGGGAGGAGAAAATAGTTTTTTAATAAGCCGATCGCGGTTAGTAAAATTCGCCAGCTATCTTGAAGGCGATCGCGCCAATTACTTTGTTGTAATTCCTGAATAATCTCCTCGGGGAGAGACTCTTTCACCCCCATCATCTGTTCCATAAATTGGCGATTGATGCGAAATCCAGGCAGCAAAGCAAGAACGCGATACCAGTTTAATAAATTATAGTATATTCTACCCTGAATAAAGCCCAACATATTACTAAAAATGCGATCTTTTTGGGCAATTGTTTTTGCTGGAACGCCCAATAAAAGGCAAAATTGACGATATACTTCTTTATAGGCACGACGGGCAAAAGAAAACGTGAGAGGAGTCGTAACTCCATGATAACTTTCGGCAATATTACTATTATCCCAAAGATTATAAGTTCCCGTCGGTTGAGGGGTTTGAGGTAAAGCAGTAATTGGACGAGATTGGAGAATATAGAGTCTATCATTGGCGATCGCCCATTCAATATCTTGAGGACTGCCAAAGGTTTGATTGCATCGACGCACTAACTTAGCAATTTCTTGAATTTGTTCCTCATTTAAACTGGATTTTTGGGACAATTCTGCTGGAACTGCGGCGATCGAGATACCAGATTTTAGTTCGGTTTTGAGTTGATGCTGCTTTTCTTTTTTTGCAATTTGTCTTTGGATAATTTGACCTTGACGATCTAAATAAAAAGTATCTGCATTACTCTCTCCCGACACTAAAGAACTTCCCAAACCATACACGGAACTAATCACTGTAATATTACGCCTTCCTGTCATCGGATCTGCACCAAACGCAACCCCAGAAACAACAGAATCAATCATTTGTTGAATTAAAATGGCTGGGGGCAAAGCAATAGGAAAGAATCCTTGCTTTTGACGGTAATTAATAACATTTTGGCTAAAGGTAGAACGCCAAACTTGCATAATATTCTCGCCTAAATCTTCTAAAGGAACACCTAACACTGTTTCTAGTTGTCCCGCAAAAGACTGACTCCAATCGTCTTCTTCTCTTGCAGAAGACCTAACGGCAAATCGCCCTCCATAAGGAAAGAGATCGGCTAAAATTTGTAACAATTCTAGTTGAACTCGTTCGCTGAGTTTTAAAGTGTTTAATAGTTCTTCAATATCGCTGAATTTTGCTGTTTTATCTCGGAATAATTGCTGATAAAGACGATAGTTTTGAGATGACAAACTTTCTGTAAATGCCTCGGGGGTGAGAATGAAACCAGGAGGAGTGAGGAAGCCTTTTTGATGGAGTTGCGCGATTGCACTCCCTTTGCCTCCCATGATAGATTTTTGGGGTTTATCCCGTAAAGAAACGATATACCTCATAATGGAGGAAAAAAGGGAACGAAAAAAGGAACTATACCCAAACTAAGATAGATCGATAATGTCCATAATGCAGACATTGTATCAATTAATTTCGCCCCTTTACGAGTGGGACGGTTGAAGAAAACATAAGCAATTAAACTCACTCCTGTCCCTAAAACGAAAACCAAAAACCCAAAAGGACGAGAAAAACCAATTTGTTCCGCAGCAAAATAAGAGGTAATTGAACTTAAAATAATAACAGAACACCAAACTAAAACAGCATTATCTCGTCCCCATAAAACACTATAAGTTTCTACGCCAACTTCTTCATCTTGGGGGGCGCGAATTTTACGCCCAATTTCGATTACTAATCCCGTACTACTACTCGCAACCAAAAACCAAAATATTTCTAGAGGGAGAGATTCTCCTAATACTAACCAATCGCAAGCTGTCCCATATAAACAAATTAGAGGTATAATTAAATTATGGCTAACTAAATATAAAATAGGATGAGTTTTAAGTAATGGTTTAATAAAGAATTCTTGACTCATTAAGAGCATATAAATCCAAACAAAGCCTAATAAAATAGCTAAATCTATACACAAAGAATAGGCTAGATATAACTGTATCCCTGCGCTAAAAATACCAAGAGTTCCTAATTCCTTTAAATCAATTAAACCTCGAGGTACGGGACGATAGGGACGATAGCGGCGATCGTCGTCATAATCTTTAAATTCATCAATAATTCTCAGTTGTAAAAAGAATAAAAATAAGGTAGTAAAAGCAACCAAGATCGCCGTAGAATTGGGATTGCGATCGCGGAGTAAAGCCGAATAAAACACCGTCGCACTACTAAAAACAAGAATCAGAATCCCATTCTGGAGAAGTGGAAAACGTTCTTGTTGATAAATCCACCATCTTTTCAACATGATTCTTAACATTATCTGACGTTATTGCTCAATAATTGTTGCGCTTCTGTAATTTCTTCGTTACCCCATCCTTCAACTCGCAAGCGAGTGCTAATTTGAGTATCGCTGAATCCTTTGCTTTTCGCTAGTTTCATATAGTTTACCAGTGCTTGTTGATTTGCGTCTTTTATCGGGTTAACTGGGCGATCGCGATCGCCTTGGGAGGGTTTGGCGATCGCCTGATAGATAGCGACGACGATCCATCCCACTAGCCACCAGAGAGGAACCCACATTACTAAGCTAACACCCGCAGTACAAATAATCGACAAGCCGATAATGGAGATCGCATTATCAACCCCCGTGACGCACAATAACAGAAACGTCACGATAAAACCGAAGCACACTTTTTCAAAGAATTTCATAAGCGATTATCCAAAATGGTTTCCCAATAACGAATAAAGGTAATAATTAAAGTCATGTAACAAGGAATAGCAAAGGCAATTTCAATGGGGACTCCAGTAATCGGCATTTGTACGCCAATAAAACTATGTACTGCACTCTCTCCATAGACTCGATAGCCATTGACAATTAACCATGATTCTAAAGGTAGCGCGATCGCCCCTGTAATGCCCAAGGTAATTAAAAAGCGAGAAAAGGGAGGTAGATGCAAGAAAAAATATTCTCCGACAATTGCAGCAAAACCAATGATTAAGACCCACAACCCGGTCAGAATAAAGCTAATATCAAAAAACAGATACGACCATGAGGGTAAATTTTCATTACTAACCATCGGTTGAATCATAACTTCAAAGAGAAATACGGCAACAAAAGCAATGAATAAACTTCGCAACCATTTGTATTGCTTGCTAGGAATTAAGGGTTCCCCATCTAGTGCAAATTCCCAATATTTATAAAAGCCGATCGCTAACCCAGTAAAGACAGGAGTATAGTAAAATACTTCAATAATAGGAACGCCAAAAATAAAGATTCCTGCCATATCTGCTAGGACTTCCGGTGCATAGCTGCGAATGCCTAAGTTAACAACGATCGCTTCCAAGATCGTGACAGCCAGGGTGAGAATACCAAGGTAAATTAGAAATCTTTTCCACGCTTTCCACTCTGCTAAAATGCGATCGACCAAGAGAGTAACCGTTAAAATTAATGCTGTCCAACCGACGGTTAAAATCCAACTGACATCGAGATACAAATAAGCCCATCCTCCCAATCGATAATTGTGCCACATGGGAGCAGTAAAAAGTTCAAAAATCAGCACCCCGATCGCCATAATCAGAAATCGTGGTAAAATTTTATCTTTGATTCTTCCTAGGAAAAATACAGCAATTCCTGTACCAATAAGCACCATTATTTCAAAAATCACGATGGGAATTGTTGGCGATTTATCAAAAGTACAATGTGCTAAAAGTGGGTAAAACATTTTTGTGAATTATTAGGGATGAATTATACATTATGAATCTTGCGATCGGAAACTTTTCTCTCTTCATTGTTCGTTAATATTGAGATTGTTTCTTTTTGTAAAAAATTGGCATCTTTAACTTTACATCCGCCCCATTTTGCTTGACAAAATTCGGGCAGTGTGGTTAGTCTTTCCCAAACTTTCCAAAGGGGTTCTTCCAAAACATTACCAAATTTAGCGTGATTGAAATCGCATGACATGATATCTCCATAAGGGGAAACGTAAAAATAACTGGTTCCACAAGAACAACCGACGCTGCGATGACTGGTAAAATAAGCAAAGAAAATAACACCGGGATAATTTTTATTCTGATTGTATCTTTTTGCCGATCGCATCATTTCTTCTACCCAGTCAGGATTATCGATTAAATCTGTGCGATCTTGGTATCTTCCTGTCGGTAAAGCATCGAATACTAACACCTCATGTACGCCAATTTCTTTACCAAGTTGGACGATCTTTTGTAATTCTCCATCTTGATAAGATTCGGGAGTCATTGTGGTGGAAATTCCCACAGAAAAACCGAGGCGTTTTGCTTTTTCAATGCCTGTAATGGCGCGATCGAAGAGTCCTTGTTTTTGGCGAAAAGTATCGTGTTTTGTGCGATCGCTGGCATCGAGACTGACATAGATACTATCTAAGCGCGATCGCTTTAACTCTTTAGCACGATCTTGTAAGTGCCAACCGTTGGTAAATAAAACCGTAGTTGAGAGGTCTTTATCAACACTATTTAAAATATCTCCTAAGTCCTCTCGCTGTAGAGGTTCACCTCCAACAAAATTAATAATCGATACGCCCAATTCTTGGGCATCTTGAATGAGTTTTCTGGCTTGGGGTAAAGTTAAAATATCTCGCCCTTTTTCTTCTACTCCGTCGAAAAAGCTGCAATGTTCGCAAGTTGCGTTACAAACATCATTTACCGCAAAACTCATTAAGTTGGGTAAGTTTTTATTTTGGATGGTACGATATAAAGCACGGGCAACAAAATGAGCAGCAGGTTTGCTAAATAAAGCAGGAGTAGACAGAGAATAGACAGGATAGCCGTTACGAAAATGAACGATCTTATCGTGATTGAGATAGATTTTATAAAGAGTTTCGACAAAATCGGCACTATAATTTAATGCTTTTGTTGCGAGAAACCATTTCAAGCGAAGATGGTTAAGAAGGGACAGCATAAATCAAGTAAAAAATTAAACATAATTAACTTGATACTCGTATTTGTGTAAAATTGCCACAATCTGTAACAATTTTTCAAGATTTATGATGATTAGGGAATGTCAATTGCGATTTATCTTACTATGTATTTTGTTGCATTGCTTTTCGGATGGTTTGTAGTGGCAAAAAAAGAACAAGGGGTTTATTTTTTAAGGAAATAAATCCCCGGTTTTGATAATATTTTTTAATTGTTTTAAATATTGATCTAAGTCTGATTGACCGGATTCAAATTTATACTTTTTCAAGCTACTACGAGTTACTCCCGCAGAATCTAATGGTTTAATTTGCCAATCCACAAAAGTTAAGTCCTTTTATTTATTGTAAATAGTAAAGTATATACCAGAAAAATTTGTTCAAATTTAAAACTCTACTAGAGTGAGCCAATAGAGTTTTAATGATTTAATAAAGTTGAGAATTTGTTCAGCATCTACTCAAATAATGACAGAAGCTCATCGGATGGCTCTGGTGGATTCATCATGGCTCTGTAAATAATCTTGCTGTCCTCCTCTGATAGACTTAAAATCAATTTTTCATCTTTTTGCGGAATATTTGGACTTTCATCTCTTTTCAGAGAGAATCTTTTGCAAAAAGTTTTCCACCAGTTTGATTTTCGCTGATTTGATGTAATCTGATTTCGTACTAGCATGACCTTCTTCCTAAATTTTTTAATGATCGAGTCAGTAAGTTTAAGTTTTTAGTCTTAAGTTTTTAGTCAAACCCTTACCCGTACTAGGATAGCTCAGTTTCGTGCAAAGGTCAAGTTTATCTTAAACTGAATACTCATATTTGTGTAAAATTGCCACAATCTGTAACAATTTTTCAAGATTTACAATCAAGATTAATACTTACTAGCGACTACTAAAGAATTGAAAATATTGTGTACGTTGACTTGGACTAATGATGAGTAAAAAACAGATTGTTAAAATTATTTTTCTGGCTTTTCTCTTGCAAAGTTGTGGAGGCTTATTTATTCGTCCCCAGATTCCCACTGGGGGACTCAATAGCAATTCTCCCGAAGAAAACCCCGCTTATAGTGGTGACGGACGTTATTTAGCCTTTACCTCCGATCGCAACGGACAGCGCAATATTTATCTCTACGATCTCCAACAACGCACCCTCATTTCCCTTCCTAACCTTAACCGTCGCAACTCCGTACAAGATCAGCCCTCCCTCAGTACAGATGGTCGGTATCTTGCTTATATTTCCACAGAACGAGGGCGCAGCGATGTCTATGTCTACGATCGCCAAACATCGCGATCGCAACTGTTAACGGCGAATGTACGAGGGTCTTCCCGCAATCCTACCATTAGCGGCGATGGTAGTTCCATCGCCTTCCAAACCAGTCAACTCGGCCAATGGAATATTGCGATCGTAGAATTGGATAATCAATAATCGGTAACAGGTCATGGATAATAGGTAATTGGTTTATTGCCTGTTTCCTGTTATCTAAAATATGAAAAAATCGCGTTCTCTGGCAGGTATTGCAGGCATTATTGCCCTTGCGACCTTAATTAGTAAAATTTTTGGACTCTTTCGGGAACAAGCGATCGCCGCCGCGTTTGGAGTCGGTCCCGTAGTCAATGCCTACGCCTATGCCTACGTTATCCCCGGTTTTCTCCTCATCCTCCTCGGTGGCATTAACGGACCCTTTCACAGTGCTTTAGTCAGTATTTTAGCCAAGCGAGAAAAATCCCAAGCCGCCCCTATTGTGGAAACCGTGAGTACCCTCGTTAGTCTCTTATTAATTCTCGTTGCGATCGTTTTAATTGTTTTCGCCCATATTTTCATCGATCTTCTTGCACCCGGTCTGAATGAAACCACGCGAGATCTCGCCATTCTCCAATTACAAATTATGGCACCTTTAGCCATTTTAGCCGGGCTAATTGGCATTGGTTTTGGTACCTTAAATGCTGCCGATCAATACTGGTTGCCTGGTATTAGTCCCCTCTTTTCTAGTGTTGCTGTTTTGATCGGTATTGGTTTATTAGTTTGGAGAGTTGGCCAGCAAATTAGCGCCCCAGAATATGTTCAAATTGGCGGTATTGTTTTAGCGGGAGGAACATTAGTCGGAGGAATTTTGCAATGGTTAGCACAACTTTTTGCTCAAATGCGATCGGGAATGGGAACATTTCGTTTGCGGTTTGACTGGCAGAATTCCGGCGTGAGAGATGTCCTAAAAGTAATGGCACCCGCAACATTTTCTTCAGGAATGCTGCATATTAATGTTTATACTGACTTATTTTTTGCATCCAGTATTGAAGGGGCTGCGGCGGCCATGCGCTATGGAAATTTTATTGTTCTCACTCCTTTGGGAATTATTTCAAATATGATTCTCGTTCCCTTTTTACCCGTATTCTCTCGACTCTCTGCCCCTGAAAATTGGCCGGAATTAAAAACGCGCATTCGTCAAGGATTGATTTTATCTGCCTTAACCATGTTGCCTTTAACCGCAATTTTTATGTCTATTTCGGGAACAATTGTCGATGTTATTTATAAGCGCCTTGCTTTTGATGAGAATGCGTCGAGATTAGTTGCTCCTGTTCTCATGGCTTATGGTTTTGGGATGTTCTTCTATTTAGCCAGAGATGTTCTCGTTCGCGTTTTTTATGCTTTAGGAGATGGAGAAACACCGTTTCGGATTAGCATTATCAATATTTTTATCAATGTTATTTTAGACTATTTGCTAGTCAATGCTTTTAAAACGCCTGGATTAGTCATGGCAACCATTGGCGTTAATGCAGTTTCTATGGTTATTTTTCTGGGAATTTTAGATCATCGATTGCGAGGATTACCCTTATGGGAATGGGGGGGAATTTTATTAGGATTAATTGGCTGTAGCGCGGTTTCAGGATTAGCAAGTTTAGGGATCAGTCATCTTTGGACAAAATGGCTGGGTGTCGATAATTTTTTCTTGCTTTTAGGTCAACTTAGTTTTTGTACTCTGATTGCTTTGGTTGTATTTTTCTCTCTGGCAATGTTGCTTAAACTTACCGAATTAGAAATGCTAAGTTCTCGCGTTCGCCAAAAAGTATTTCGCCAAAAATAAGTTCAATTCATTAAAAAAGGGACACTAACGCGTGTCCCCGATGATTGGAGTTATAGACGAAGATTAACGATGCACATCTTTTTTGGAAATTGTTTCATCAGTTTCAATTCGTCCACTTCCTCGCTCCTTGTTAAGTTGTTGAATTTCGCTTTTAGCGCAGATGCGTCCACTGCCACGATTTTCTGGATCGCATTGATTCTCGGTACCCGCCAAACGATCTGGGAAGGAAAGATCGTTAAGGGTAGGAAATTCAACGGTGTTTTTAGGATTAGCGATCGCCTCAATTTCAATCGCATTAGCATTTTGCCAAGGAAAAATAGCGACAAAGCTCAAGAAGAGCAGTAAAGTAGTGTTGTTGAACATAATTGACATCCGTATTAGGTGCTATTACCTGATACGGATTTTCTTGATGCTATCGGGATGAATTTAAAAATTTCTCACGAAGGATGAGAGAGAATACTCTTGTTTAATGAATGAAGTGCAGAAAACTAGAATATTTGGGCGGTTTTCCCGCTTAATTTCTTTCTCGAGAGAGAAGTCTAGAAGCCAAAGAGATTCAAAAGAAATGTTAAATTAAAATTAGATTTCCGGAATTAAAGAAACTATGAGCGTACAAGTGCAATTCTTACCTGATAATGTCACAGTAGAAGCTGAAGCGGGAGAACCTCTGCTCGAAGTAGCGGCTCGAGCAGGAATTACCATTCCTACAGGATGTTTGATGGGTTCCTGTCACGCTTGTGAAGTTGAATTAGCAGATGGTACGGCAATATGCGCTTGTATCAGCGCGGTTCCAATTGGAGAAAAAGAGTTGCAAATTAATCTTTATGGCGATTCTTTATGGTAGGGAGATGTATTGAGCAATTGAGGAGAAGGCGATCGCGCAGGGAAATACGCAGGACTTACACAGCTAGGGAGCGAGACGCTCCCACTCCTGTACTCTATCCTTAAAGCCTACTGCAAGCCCAACCAAGCCAGTACACCTTGACCAGTCAGCACTTCAATCAGGACAGTCAGGAAAAAACCAATCATGGCTGCACGACCATTTAAGCGCTCTGCATAGTCGTTAAACCCGAATTTAGGTTCAATTAGGTCGGGGGTGACAGTGGGTTCGGGAACTTCGGTTGCGGGGGTTTTAGTGGCTTCGGAGGTTGTCATAACCAGTTGTCCTTTTGTCTAGAAATATTTACAATTCTTTACTATTCTAAGATAGAATCGGCGATCGTGGTGGAACTTGGGCGCGATCGCAAGGAAGCCATAAAATGAGAAGATATCCCATGAAATTGATGTCGTATATCCCAACAATATGAGCATAGATGCAGCAGAATATCGCCAGAGACGCGATCGCCTAATGAAAAAAATCGGTCATGGTACGGCTATTTTTGGCAGTGCGCCTTTATCCGTCATGCACCACGATGTTGAATATCCTTTTCGCCAAGAGAGCGATTTTTTCTATTTAACAGGATTTGACGAACCCGAGGCCGTGGCCGTCTTTGCTCCTCACCACGAAGAACATCAGTTCGTACTTTTTGTCCAGCCAAAAGACATGGAAAAAGAAACATGGACGGGATATCGTATTGGAGTCGAGGAAGCAAAAAAACAGTACGGTGCCGATGAAGTTTATCCTATCAATGAACTCAATGAAAAACTCCCCCAATATTTGAAAAATGCCGATCGCATTTATTATCATTTGGGGAGAGATGACACATTCAATCAAACTGTCATTCGGCATTGGCAAAGTTTTATCCGACAATATCCTAAGCGGGGGAAAGGTCCCATTGCGATCGAAGATAGTAACCCTACCCTTCATCCCTTACGTCAAATTAAAAGTGCGAGGGAAATCGAACTTGTTCGTAAAGCCGTAAAAGTCGCTGTAGAAGCTCACAATCGCGCCCTAGAATTTGCTAAACCGGGAGTTTATGAATATCAAATTCAAGCGGAAATTGAACATACTTTTGGGTCTTATGGCATGACTCCCGCTTATCCTTCTATCGTTGCTTCTGGGGAAAATTCCTGTATTTTGCATTACATTGAAAACAAACGTCAAGTGCAAAAAGGAGATTTACTTTTAATTGATGCGGGTTCTTCTTATCATTATTATAATAGCGATATTACTCGTACATTTTCTGTAGGCGCATCTTTTAGCAAGGAACAACAAAGTATTTACGAATTGGTTTTAGAGGCACAACTCCAAGCAATTTCGCAGATTAAACCGGGGAATGATTATAAAACCATTCACGATACAGCAGTTTGTGTTTTAGTGGGAGGATTGCTAGATTTAGGATTATTGAAAGGAGATTTTGAACAGATTATTGAAGAGGAAAAATACAAACCTTTTTATATGCACCGCACAGGACATTGGTTAGGGTTAGACGTTCATGATGCAGGAGTTTATCAGTATGGGGAAGAAAAATCAGTTATTCTTCAACCGGGTCATATTCTCACCGTTGAACCCGGAATTTATATTTCTCCTCATATTAAACCTGCGGAAGAACAACCGGAAATTCCCGAAAGATGGCGAGGAATTGGTATTCGTATTGAGGATGATATTTTAGTCACAGAAGATGGTTGTGAAGTGTTAACTGCTGGAGTACCAAAATCTGTGGAAGAAATGCAAAAAATCTAACTCTTTTTGTCTTCCCATGCGTTAGATATTTATTATTTTCTCTTTCTGCATGGGACTATTTTTGAATGTTTTTTGCTCATCTTAAATAATGAATTTATCCACACAAAAAAATATTATTGGTTTTGATTATTTACGAGCTATGGGTTGCTTAATGGTTATTATCAATCATAGTGATGGCTTGAGAGTATTTGCAGTTAATGAAACCATTTCCAGAATTTTTCTGTTTTATTATACCAGTATTAATTTAATAGCAGTCCCTATTTTTTTTCAAGTTTCTCTCTATTTATTTTATGTTAAAAGAGATAAAATCAAGAACTATTTTGTTG
>NZ_JAYGHV010000037.1:0-14831 GCF_034932145.1 Spirulina sp. 06S082
CGATTGTTGGTGTGGGGAAAAAGAATGTGGGAATACCTAACTGTTCAAAGATTCCTCGTCCATAGAAATCAGTCGTGATAATAGCATGAGCAGATTGAGCTTGATAAATTGTTTGTGATGTGCTATATATTTCATCATCAAAACTCCAAACAACTAAGTCTATTTTTTCTGATAATTTTTTTAAGAATTCGGGAGTCAAGGCCATTGAATCATGATAGAATGAAGTCAGAACTAGACTTGACGAGCGATCGCAGTGAGAAATACGCTCGAGAATGCGATCGTGCAGAGCCTCAATCCCCAACTCTATTAATTGCTCTGTATAGTCAAATAAAGTGACTTTGTAGTTTAATTGCTGTAATGCTTCGGAGTAAGAGTGAAAGATATAGTTTTGGCGATCGGGAATGAGCCAGAGAATTTGATGGATTTTCATAATGAAACTTTATTCAAATTAATTCTTCGCTCTCTCATGACAATTTTCTTTCAGCAAACTACAAAAAAATTGCCATACTATACTTTGATTTAATTGAATACTACAACTAGGAACATAAAAAATGAAACTAAAAGTCGTATTAGCTGATGAAAGTAAATTCCTCTCAGAGGATAATTCCATTGAATCTATTTGGTATGTGCGGCGTGACTTTGACATGGTTTTAAATCGAGAAAATTATCTGGAGCAATTAAAATCTTTAGATATTCAAGAGGTAATCTTGTATGACAATAACGAAGATAATTCTCATACAGATGATTCTAAGGAGGATAATTTTAGCAGTCCAGATGAATTGGAAACTGGAACATCGTGGTTGACTAATTTGCAATCGCTGCTCTTCCCTAACAAAATCCCTAACCAAGATATATCTAACCAAGATATACCTTTGTCCAAACAGCAAAGCCCTCCCGAAAGATGGTTTATTCATACCTTGTGTGCTTTAAGCCTGTTCTATCGCTCTGCACAATATTTTAAAACCAGCTTACCTTATGAGGAAGGCAAGAAGCCTAGTAATAAGGAGATGGAAGATATTACCGCATGGGTAAAACAACTGAGCATTGATTTTTTCAATACAAAAATAGAACAACGAGTCTTGTCTCTTGAAGACGGGAATGCACATAAAAGGCAAATCAACGAGAGGTATATGAACATACTTAAAAATAACGGCTTTCTGGTCAAGGAAAAAGAAAAACCTCAAGCAGAAGTGCGCGAATTATTTGGCAGAGTTGGGTTAGGGGAAGACCTCATGATGAGAGTTCCTGCTCTTTCTGGCAATGAGGATTGGGTGTATTCTATAAATCGTCAGGGAGAAATGGTTGAAACGAGAGATTGGAAACTAGCATTTGCTCAATACCTTGCCCAAATAGAAGGAGATCCCTCTTATCTCGAGGTCGGTTCGGGAAGTGGTTTTGTCTCCCTTTATTTGAAAGGATTGGGAAAAGACGTTCGAGGGATGGAATTATCTGACTATCGGGTTGCGAGTGCAAAAATACTGGCAGAAGCCAAAGGAATTGAGATTGAATTTATTCAGGGTAGCCTTGAGAAACTGCCTTATCCAGATAACTCAATGGATATTGTATTTTCTTGTTTTGTTCTCGAACAATGTCAAGAAATTCTCGAACAAGCGATCGCCGAATGCGTTCGCGTGGCCAAAGATTATTGCGTGTTTCTAGAGCCTTCAGTTGAACACTATGTCACTCTACCTTCTATTGTACATATCTCTGAACAGGGTCAGCCGATGGCCTTTGAGCCTATACTTTCAAAAACAGGCTACCCTTTTCGCGTAGAACGTCCTACCTTTTCTCATTACTATAACTCTGCTGCTATTTATATTGTACAGAAAGGCTAGTTTGCTGAAGTGCGGGAATTTTACTCGCACTCCTAAAATTCTTGAATCTTGGAATCTTGTCGTTAGATATTAGATAGCTCTTTTTTTTAACCATCTTTTTAACCTGAAGGAAATATTTTTATATTGCTTATCGATCGCGGTTTGCACTTCTTCCCTCGAACATCCTATAAAGAAAGCGCTATAATCTCCTTGTTCTATCTTTTCAAGGCTAAACGCTCCTTCTCCTTGAGGAATAGCATAGAAGCGATCGCCAACTTTGAGAATATTGAATTCTTGATAGTTTTCTGCAACTAATTGTATCCGATTGTCGATCGCGGTTTGCACTTCTTCCCTCGAACATCCTATAAAGAAAGCGCTATAATCTCCTTGTTCTATCTTTTCAAGGCTAAACGCTCCTTCTCCTTGAGGAATAGCATAGAAGCGATCGCTAACTTTGAGAATATTAAATCCTTGATAGTCTTCAGCAACTAATTCAATTAATTGAATTAATTCAATTCTGTTGTTGTTGATTGTGGTTTGAACTTCTTCCATCGAACTGCCCACAAAAAAAATGCTGTAGCCTTCTTGTTCTATTTTCTCAAGGCTAAACTCTCCTTCTCCTTGGGGAACACCATAGAAGCGATCGCCAACTTTGAGAATATTGAATCTTTGATAATTTTCTGCAACTAATTCAATTTTTATAATTTTGTCAATCTTTATTTGTGCCTCTTCAACCGAACTGCCCAGAAAGAAATTACTATAGTCATTTTGTTCTATTCTCTCCATACTAAACTCTCCTTCTCCTTGGGGAATGGCATAGACCCGATTCAGAGTCTTGAAAATCCTGAATCCCTGATAACCTTGAGTCATGAGTTTAACGTCATCTAGGGATTGAGGAAAACTCAAATTTGCCATCAGCATGGTATCAATAATCTCACTGAGGGTTGCATAGGTTCGAGAATTTTTGTACTCGACTGGACAAAAATCTACAAGAGAGAGACGACTGGGCAATAAAGTAGCACAATTAGTGACTTGAAGGGCTAAATCGTCAAGTTTGGCATTACGCAAAATCATCCATGCTCTCTGTAGCATGGAGGCATTAGTTGACTTTTTGCACAATAAATCTACTGCCCTCAAAATCTGCTCCAAAGGTCGAGGAACAAAAGAACAGGCTTTGTCTAAAAGATGAAGAAAATACAGATCGGTATAAGGAAGAGAGGTTATATAGTCTAGGTAAGCATCAAAATCTTGTTCCGATGTGGGCTGAAAATCTTGGAGTCTTCTCCACCCCTCTCCCCCATGCCAAAATAGTCCGAGTTGTAGCGACCCTCGGCGATAATGGGAGTTGTCATCATAAGCATCTGTAATCACCCTCACATCATAAGTATGACGGCGATAACCCTGGGGTACATGGGACTTTCTGGGAGAAGTGTGTAGATGTTCTCCATGAAAGACAATACAAGAACCAAAAGGAAGGGAATAATCAAGAGGAGAACTCAACTCAAGTAATTCTCGCTTGGTGTTGTCAGTATCAAGAACATAAGAATTTCGATAGTGTTGAGGAAATATCTGTAAAATCTCATCGGAAGCTAAATCGTGTAAACCAAACCAAGTATTAAACGAGAAACACTGATGCGGCCGATTGAAATCCCGATGGATATTCGCCTTGCGTGGCATGAAAATCTCAACATCGCTATCATCTGGGGCACTTTCAAAGTAGAAGCAATCGAGTTTCTTTCTATTTTTAATTAAATTAATAGTTCTTGCATCTACAACTAATCGAGCTAGTCCACAATCTGTAAGGTCAGTAGTTTTACACCCCAGCTTTTCGTAAAATGGATAGAGTAATTTGAGTAAGGTCTTTTCTTGCTGATGCTTCCGAATTTCTCGGGCCAGCATTTCTATAGCTTCAGGAGAGCATTGATGACCTTGATAAGACGGGTTGGTGTAGAATAATTCAATTTCTTGAAAAAGAAAAGACTTTTGCAATTCAGCAAAAATAAGTTTTCTAAAGGCATAAATTGGCTCGCAGTTTCTGACTAAGAGTATTTCTCCAGATTTAAGCGCATCTAAATGATGATTGCTTAATTCAGAATAATCAATTTCTTGGTAAAACATTTTCTCAGACTCCCAAATTAGAAATTAATTCTTTTTTCTATGATAGTTAAAGGTCTCTTTTTAACCTGCTGATATATCCTGCCTAAATATTCACCAATGATTCCTAAAAATAAAGCATTGACACTAAAAGAGAGGAGAATAAGTATAGTTGTTGTCGCAAATCCTGCCGGCATATTCACTCCAAAAATCAACCTAGCAAATAAGTATATGAGGCTTAAACAGAGTGTAAAAAATGAAATACTTATACCAGCATAACTCGCGATTCTTAAAGGTATAATAGAATGATTCAAAATAGCATCAATTGATAAATGAACCATACTACGAAAAGAAAATTTACTTTGTCCATATTTTCTGTCTCGACGATTGTAATCTATACCGATTTGATTAAAACCCATAGCAGCGATTGTCCCTCGCAAATAGGGCTGATAATCATCAATTTCTCTCAGTGTGTCTATAACAACTCGGTCTACTAACCGAAAGTCTCCTGCATCATGAGGCAAAGAATCTTCGCTGAGAAAATCAATCAACCGATAGAAAATTTTCCTGATCGTTTGAATTAGCCATCCTTCTTTGCGAGTTTTGCGAACTCCGTACACCACTTTATAGCCTTGCTGCCAAAATTTAATAAACTCTGGAACAAGTTCCGGAGGGTCTTGTAGATCGGCATCCAATTGAACGGCAAAATCGCCCCTTGCATTCAAATAACCAGTATAAATAGAGCGCTGATAACCAAAGTTTTTGGAAAACCGAATGATGCGGACGCAACTATTAATATTAGCGAGATCGCGCAATAACTCAAATGTTCCATCATAGCTGTGATTATCGGTGAATATGATTTCATAATCAAAATCATTCAATTCTGTTTTCATTAAAGAGATTATAGCATCGTAAATGCGATTAACATTATCCTCCTCATTAAACACGGGAATAACAAAAGATATAAGTTTTGTTTTAGAAAGAATTTGCTCGGTCATAATAATTTTAGAATTTTACTTTGAACTGGTTTTTTAAAAGCTAGAATAGATTTAACTCATTCATATCTATGACGAGGGTATTCTCATCACTTATTTTTGGACTTTCTGGCTTGGAGAGATCGACTCCAAAAATATGTTCTCCAGAGGAATTATAAACCGTAACAATGGGGGGCATCTTGGGTTTCTGGCTACTACTATTTACTTCTGAAAATACGCAAGTTAAAATATGAGCAATATTTTGTGGATATCTTGAGGAATACGCATTTAATTCAGAAATTGAATTGCTTAGAATTGGCGGATAATTGGAATGTGTAGTTACTTTGATTGCTTGCACATTTTGAATAATTTCTTCCGGAATGGAGTTAATTTTGTATTTTAGATAATGTATTTCTGAGGAGTAAGCGATCGCCAAATTTTGAAGACGTAGATTCGTGTTAAATATATTTACACTGCATATAAAAGCGAGCAAAGGAAGTAGAACAATTTTTCCATTTACATTTTTGAAATAGTGCGTAAATTTTGTCCTAGAAAAGATAAAATTAAGTATAAATTCAATTGAAATAATTATGGTAATTAACACAAATGCAGTTAAAGGCACTAATGTTCTCTGATTAATGTCAGAGTTACGACTTACGATGATTGCAAGATACGAAAGGGGTATGCAAAAAATTGCGATAAAATATTTATAGATAACTAATAATAGATGTACTTTATTCTTGATATAAAACAATTTATTATTTTTATGAGAAAAACTTACAATTGAACCCAAGTCTTTTGATAAAAGGACAATAATAGATAATACAAAGAGAAGGATTAAAATAGGTGTTAAAATTTTACTTTCAATATCTATAAAGTTTAATGAGTTGGCAAATGGAACTTTGACAAACCAGAGAAGTCTTTCAAAGATTCTACCGTAAAGATCGCCGAGAACCCTAGGATCGTGTTCAGTAGAAAATTGCTCAAAGGCAAAGAGCGAGATCAAAACTCTCAGAATCAAAAAGTATAAAGCATTTGAAATTAGAAATATTCCCCCAAATATCATACTCTTGATCGCAAATAAATTAAGACTCAGTTTCTTCTCTCTCAGAAAAGAAATTGCCACAAAACAAGTAAAAAATCCTGCTGAAGGTTGGTAAGTTGATAACGTTAGGATATAGAAAATGATAGAAGATACAAAAAATAGTATAAATTTTATTTTAGAAACGAGTAAAAGCAGATTAAAATCCTTCCGGTGCGCGTATCGTGATGATTCTCTAACCAACTTTTCTGCTAACCAAATCGAGAAAATTGAGAAAATAATGGCAACCGGCATATATGCTGTCATTATCCAAGTATTATAAACATGGAAAGAAAAACCCGTTACAATTATCAAAGAAAGCCCATAAGCAACCAGCTTTTTGAACTCTAGATAAATCAGATATCTATTAATGAGGAAAAAAACAATTGAGGTCAAAAAGATAGAGATTAAACGCACAAAGTTAGCACTATCTAGGCTATCTATCATCGTGCCTAAAGGACAGACAACAACATTAGAAAGAGGACGACCAATCACTAATAAAAATAGATATTGAGGATGAGTGTTGCACATCCCTTTTTGCCAAGCCCAGAAATAAAAATCATCATGAAATACAAAATATGAATTGGTGAGTGGTGCATAAGCTAATAACAGAAAGAATAAGCCTGAAATATATGTAATGGCACTTTCCCAAAACTGGATTTTAAGTTTCAAGCATATTTGGTAGATGCAAAATAAACCTAAAGCAGTGACTGCCCAGACTATTGAATAAACACTTACATTGGAATAGTCGTTCGAGATACTTTCTAATATTTTTAACATTGTTCTTTATTGATAAAAAAAAAATTAAGGGTTAGAGTATAAAGTTTTTTCGATGCCTTCCGATAAGGTGTGTTGGGGATGCCATCCTAGATTCTTCAGAGGATTTATTGAGGCTTTAGAATCCATTATTTCATAGTTTGCATAAGGAATAGCACCAAAATTCAACTTCGTTCGTGAATTTAGAGAATCATGAATCATTTCTACAAAATCTCTTAGAAGAATGCTCTCACCTGTACCAACTTCATATTCGATATAGGAGTTATCTACAGATGGGATCAAATGGTATTTCTTAATTAGAGTTAGAAAAGCATCCACAACATCTTCCACATAGATAAAATCTCGACGCTGAGTTCCCAAGGTTAAATCAATTTTAGGAACATTATTTTTAAGATTTTCAATCAAAAAGGGTAAAAACTTATTACTATTATCCTGAGGTCCAAAAATATGCTCTAGTCTTAAATTGAAAAGTTTTATTGAACTTTTCTGTCTCAAGATTGTCATCCATTCAAGCAAGTTTTGTTTGGATAATGAATAAGCTGGTAATTTTCCATAGGGAATGGAAAATTTATTAAAATAGGTGTCTGTGTTTATAAAAACTTTTATTTTAAACTCTCCTGAGCATTCTAATAGACTCAGAGGAAAAACTAGATTTGATTCAATTACTCCAGTTATAGGCTCGTTCAATGAACGCCCATAATTAGTTGCTAGATGAATAATTGCATCACCCTGAAAAGAGGTAAGAATTTCTGGTATTAACATTGTGTCTAAGTCAAAAATATCTATAAGACCTAAAAAAGGATTCAGTCTTGATAAATCAGAAAACTTCCGTTTAAGTATTCCTACCTTATAGCCTTCAGCAACCAACTTAGAAATGACGTGATGACCTAAAAAACCTGTTGCTCCAGTAACAAGAATATTTTTTAAGGCCTTAGAATTTTCTTTCTTCATATCATTACCTCTTGTACTGTGATTTTGTCAACTCATTCATATCTATAAACAATTTATTGGTATCACCTATTTTGGCTTCCTCACTGGGTGATATTCCAGAAAATTGTTCTCCAGAAGAATTATAAACTGAAACAATGGGTGGTTCTTTTGGTTTCTTACCATCGGAAACTTCTGAAAACGCACAAGTTAAAATATGAACAATATCTTGTGGATAGGCTGAAGAATATACCTTTAATTCAGAAATTGAATTGTTCAAGATTGACGGTACGTTTGAATGTACAATGACTTTGATAAGTTTCAGATTTTCAATGTTTTCTGCTGGAAAAGAGTTTATTCTATACTTAAAGTAGCGTATTTCCGAGGAATAAGCCTTTGTCAAAGTATAAAGACGTAGATTGGTGCTGAAAAGATTTATACTACATAGAGAAGCAAGGAGTATGAGTACAAAAATATTTGTTTTGTAGTAACTTGCAGATTTTATATTGGAAAATATATATTCACATATTAATTCTATTGAAATGATTATAGCAATTAAGAAAAATACCATTAAGGGAGCTAAAGTTCTGTAATTAATATCAGGGTTGCGGCTTACGATAATTGAAATGGATGAAAGAGGTATACAAAAAATAACAATAAAGTATTTATATAAAATGAAAAACAACCTTTTCTTATTGTTATTTCTAAATAAAACAATCGATCTCAATTCTTTGAAAAAAAGAGCGAGAATAGAAAATGAAGTCAAGTGTTTGTATAGAACAAAAAACAACCTTTTTTTACTTCTAAAACTAACAACCGATGTCAAGTCTCTCACTAAAAGACTGAAAATAGCAAGTAAAAAAAGCGAAATACAAATAATTACAGTTGCCTTGCTTTCGATATTGATAAAATTGAATGAATTTACAAAGGGAATTTTGAAAAACCAGACAATCCTCTCAAAAATCCTATTAGAAAGATCGCCAAAAACTCTAGGATCGTATGTGCTGGCATTAGAGTATTGATCAAAGGGGAAGACTAATAATGAAGTATATAGAATCAAGAAATACAGAGCATTAGAGATTGCAAAGATTCCTCCAAATATACTACTCTTAACCAGCAGAGAATTAATATTGATTCTTTTTTCTTTGAGAAAAGAAATTGCGACGAAACAAGTAAAAAATCCTGATGAAGTTTGGTAAGTAAGCAAAGTAAGGATATAGAAAATGATGGAAGAAATCAGAAAAAATATCAGATAATTGCTCGAAAATAGAGAGAAACGATTAAAATTTTCTTGTGCCGTGATTCTAAACCATTCTTCGGCAGATTTTTCCGCTAACCAAATAGAGAAGATTGAGAAAATAATAGCAACTAAAATGTATGATGCTATTATCCAAGTATTATACACGTGAAACGCAAAATTTGTCACAACTAACAAGGAAATTCCATAAGCAACAAGTTTACTGAAACCTTTATAAATTAAATATCTATTGACAATAAAAAAAACAATGGATGTCAAGAAAATAAAGATGAACCGCACTAAATTCGCACTATCTAAACTGTCTATCATCGATCTCAAAGGACATAGAACAATATTGGCGATAGGACGACCGGTAACGAAGAAAAATATATACTGCGGATGTGTATGGCACAGTCCTTTTTGCATACCCCAGAAATTATAATCATCATGATATACAAAATATGAGTTTATGAGAGGTGAATAAGATAACAGAAGTAAAAACAATGCGGAAACAAATGTAATTGCACTTTCCCGAAAAGGAATTCTGAGTTTCAGAAATTTTTGGTAGATGCAGAATAGGCTTACAGCAGTTGCTATCCAGAGCATTGAAAAAATACTTGCATTGACAGAGTTGTACAGGAGAATTCTTAATATTTTTAACATTGGTTGGTTTTAAAAACTAATATTTTTAAAGTCCTTAAAGGCTTTGAAAGATTTTTTGAACATGAACTAACATGGGTTCTGTAATACCGGGATATATCCCAATCCAGAAAGTATTATTCATTACCCGATCGCTGCTACTGAGTTCAGAAACAATCCTACAGTTAATATGTTGGTAAGCAGGTTGTTTTAAAATATTACCTCCAAAGAGTAAACGAGTACCTATCTTATTCTGCTGCAAAAAATTGATAACCTGTCCGCGCTGTAAATTTGAGGATTCTTTGATAGTCATAGGGAATCCAAACCAACTAGGTTTTGAGTGGGTTGTTTCTTCTGGAAGATAGAAGCGATCGCTTAAGAAATCTAGTTTTTCTCTCAAAAACCCAAAGTTTTGGATTCGCTTATTGACAAATTCATCTAATTTCTCTAACTGAGCACAACCTACAGCCGCTTGCATATCGGTCATTTTCAAGTTATACCCAATATGGGAATAGGTATATTTGTGGTCGTAACCATAAGGTAAATCCCCCAATTGCCATGCAAAACGCTTCTGACAACTGTTGTCTTTTCCTGGAGGACACCAACAATCTCTTCCCCAATCTCGAAAGGATTCGATGATTTTTTTCAGACGACTATCATTTGTTAAAACTGCTCCTCCTTCACCCATTGTCATGTGATGAGCAGGATAAAAGCTAACGGTAGAAATATCCCCAAATGTGCCCGTTTTTTGCCCTTCGTATAAACTACCAACCGCATCACAATTATCTTCAATTAACCAAAGATCGTGTTCTCGAGCAAATTCTAGTATTTCTTTAAGATTGAAGGGATTTCCCAAAGTATGAGCCAGCATAATCGCTTTAGTTTTCGGGGATAATGCCTCTTCTAAATAGGAAGTATCTATATTATAAGTTGGGATTTTAATATCCACAAACACGGGAATCAACTGATTTTGGATGATAGGATTAACAGTTGTGGGAAAACCCGCAGCTACGGTAATCACCTCATCTCCGGGAAGAAGACGGCGATCGCCCAATTTAGGAGACGTTAAAGCGGATAAGGCAAGTAGATTAGCAGATGAGCCAGAATTTACAAGCAAGCAATGCTTGACCCCTATCCATTCAGCAAATTGCCGTTCAAATTTTTCCGCATAGCGACCGGTCGTCAGCCAAAAATCCAGAGATGAATCCAGTAAAGTAAATAGCTCTCTCTCATCAAAAACTTTACCAGATACCGGGATATAAGTTTCACCCGGAACAAATTCTTTCTGCGAGAATTTATATTGGTAATATTTTTCGGCAGCCTTCAATACATCTAAGCGCAAATCGCGCTCTTTCGCAGAACAATGATTCAAATCGGGAAAAAGTTCTTCCACAAAAACCTCGCTATTTAAAAAAAAATTCGTTACTTTAGAAACTCTCGATACCAAGCGATCGTCTCGACAAGACCAGCCTCAAGAGAAAAACTGGGCTTCCAATTGAGTAAAGTTCTCGCCTTGTTCGCCGAAAGATACTGGTTTTTAATCTCATTATAAGCCTCTCCTAAAATAATGGGAGATATATCTTCTCGGTTCATCAAGTTTAATATTTTTTTGACGATTTCCAGAACTGTTACCTGTAATTCATTGCTAAAATTAAAGGCTTCTCCTACAACTTCTTTTCTATCCATTTGTTCGGCTAAATGAATGTAAGCCAAAACCCCATCTTTGACATAAAAATAATCTCTGATGTAACTGCCATCACTCCGGATTGTAATGGGTTGTCCTCTGAGAGTAGAACGAATAGTATCTGGAACAATGCGATTAAAGTTCAAGTCTCCACCTCCATAAAAGTTACCACATCTTGTAATACAAATTGGCAGAGTGTAAGACTCATAGTAAGTGGCAGAAATCAAGTCAGCACAACTTTTTGAAACATCATAAGGATGTTTTCCTTGCAGAGGGGTGTCCTCACTATAAGGTAATATTTCTTGGTCGCCATAAGCCTTATCGCTGGAGGCAATAATAATACGACTAACACCACCAACTCTTCTACATGCCTCCAAAACATTCCACGTCCCTTGAATATTTGCTTGAAAAGTGCCGATAGGATTTTTATTGGCAATTCCGACAATGGTTTGAGCAGCCAGATGGAATACAGTATCAATTTCATAGTCCGAGAGGATTCGTTCTAAGATATGAATATCCTCAACTTGACCTGCAACTAAACTAATCTGGTTCAAACTTTTCTCAGAAAAGAGTTTTGAAAAAGGAACCCAGTCCCTCACGAGTCCAACAACTTTGGCCTTGCGATCGATTAGCTCAGAAACTAGCCAACTTCCCAAAAGACCACTGCACCCTGTTACAAAAACTGCTCTATCTTCCCAAAAATCACTCATTACCAAACCCTCCAAGGTGCTGAACTATTGAGCCAGAGTTCATTCAGGAACTCCATCTCCCGATAAGTATCCATACACTGCCAAAAACCGGTATGCTCATAAACAGCTAGTTCGCCAATATTAACAAGTTTCTGTAGTGGCTCTTGTTCCCAAATTGTCGTAGTAGATTCAATAAAATCCAAAACTTTTTTATTAAGAATAAAGAAACCACCATTAATCCATCCTTCTTGCGTTTGTGGCTTTTCCGTAAATAATTTCACGATGCCTTTCTCAGTAAACAACTCTCCATACCGAGATGAAGGACGCACTGCTGTAATCGTTGCTAATCTTTGTTTTTGGAGATGGAAGTCTAACAATGTACCCAAGTCAACATTAGCAACTCCATCTCCGTAAGTTAGACAAAAAGTATCACCCGATAAGTATCGAGCTGCGATTTTTAATCGCCCACCAGTCATGGTTTCTTGACCAGTATCGACTAAGGATACCGACCAATCTGATTCATCGTGATCGTTGGAAAGTTTAGTGATATTTTTGCTACCGAGATCGACACAAATATCAGAGTTTCTCAGATCGTAGTTTAAAAAATATTCTCGAATCATGTCCCCCTTATACCCAAGACAGAGAATAAATTTTTTAAATCCATAGGCGGCATATATTTTCATAATATGCCAGAGGATGGGTCGCTCTCCTACAGAAACCATCGGCTTAGGCCGCCACTCAGTTTCTTCTTTAAGGCGAGTGCCACGTCCTCCACAGAGGATGACAACAGGAATATCGGCAGGAGATTTTTCCATGATTTGATAATTTCTTGATTGTTGATATGCTAGGAAATTGAAGATAGATAATTTTTAATAATTTGTTCGGGTTCACCAACATCCATCATCTTTCCTTTATCTAACCAAATCGCTTTTGTGCAGGAATTCTGAATAAAATCGAGATTATGAGAGACAAATAAAACTGTAATTTTAGTCGAATTCCAAAGATCGTCGATTCGTTTCCTCGATTTCTCTTGGAAACTCGCATCACCGACAGAAAGAACTTCGTCCAATATAAGAATATCGGGATGAACATCTGTCGCAATGGAAAACCCTAGTCTAGCCGTCATCCCCGATGATAGACTTTTGACTGGTGCGTTCTTGTAATCTTGCAAATCAGCAAATTCTAAAATTTCGTCGGTTTTTGCCCGCATATATTGCCGAGAGAAACCTAGAAATACACCATACATTAAGATATTGTCAACTACGGATAAATCCGGGTTAAAGCCAGCACCCAACTCAATTAAAGGAGCAATTACCCCTCTCGTTCTAACTGTACCAGAAGAAGGTTGTAAAATTCCTGTAATTACCTTGAGTAAAGTAGATTTTCCTGCGCCATTTGAGCCAATAATCCCCAATTTATCTCCTTCATGGAGTTCAAAACTAATTCCACTCAGCACTTGTTTTTTGGCAGGGTGTCTGTATTTACCTTCGATAATTGAAAATAAGGTTTGTTTCAGTGTATAAGAAAATTCCTCTTGCGTTCTTCGCAAGAGAGATACATTTTCAATTCTGATAGATTCCGCCATCTTAAATCAAATCCATGTAATGGGGTTTCAAGATTTGGAAAAACATCCAACCAATCATTAAAACAATACTACCTGCTAATACAGACTGGAAAATTAGCGACAAGTCTGGAGACTGACCAGAAAGTACAAGTTGTCGAATGCTTTCAATAATAGATGACAAAGGATTAAGTTTTAAAATGGGTTGAATTTTTTGGGGTACAATTTCAGCAGGATAAAAGACAGGTGTACTTATCCAGAGAAGAAATGCAACGATCTCATAAAAATAAGGAAGATCTCGAAAGAAAACATATAATGCACTTATGATATAACCAATTCCCAAGCAAAGCATGGTTAGACTGGCTACAGGGAAAAATAGTGCAATAGCATTTAAAGGGTTTTTTGATGTCACTAAAGCAACAATAAACAGAAGTGGTAAAGAACCCACACAGAATTGTACTAAGTGAGCCACAACCATGGCTAGAGGAAAAGCGGCTAGAGGAAGTTTGATTTTATTGAGAAGCATCCCATTAGTTACAACACTCAAGAGTGCTTGAGATGTTGAGGTTGTATAAAAGTGTATTGCTACTAATCCTGTAAATGCGGCTAACATATAACGAGCTATCGAACCATTATAATGATCTATAAAGGCAGCTCCAAAAATCGAGGTATATACACCAGTCATTATTAAAGGATTCAAAAGCGACCAATAAACTCCCAAGAAAGACCCTCGATAGCGAACTTTTAGATTGAATTCTACTAGAGTTCGTACAATCTCAAAATATCTCTTAAAATCATCTTTTTGCTGGGTTGTCTCTATTAATTCTCCGATCATTATAGGTTCGTATTTGAATAAATGGCTAATAAGTTTCACGTGCAAATCATTAAACTGAATTAATCAAGCTACACAGTCGATCGACTTCATGGTCTCGTAAATCGGGAAAATTGCCGATGTAAAAGCCATAAAAATGAACGTGTTCGACTTCTGGAAAGCGATCGCGTTTAAATTCGGGCAGAATGTGTTGTAAATAGGGCTGACGCAATTGATTGCCGCCTCCAGCACTCCCCCGACGAAATTCTATCCCAGAGTTTCTCATTTTGTCCATTAAACGGCTAACAAGTTCGTTATCGGGTTCTTTTAAGATTAAGTTAAAGGCGTAGTTGCTGCATCCTTCTAGTTTAAAATCAGTGCGATATTTATCGGCATCAATTTGATCTAAAAAGCGGACTAGGTTTTGGTTGCGACGGATGACATTGGCATCTAATCGTTTTAACTGGTTTCGACCTAAAATTCCCCCTAGTTCTGTATTGCGAACATTATAAGCGGGAAAAGCAAAGATAAAATCTGGATTTA
>NZ_JAYGHV010000038.1:0-14310 GCF_034932145.1 Spirulina sp. 06S082
CTGCTGCTGAGGAGGAACCTGCTGCTGAAGAAGAACCTGCTGCTGAGGAAGAACCTGCTGCTGAGGAAGAACCTGCTGCTGAGGAAGAACCTGCTGCTGAGGAAGAACCTGCTGCTGAAGAGCCTGCTGGGGACGTTCAAATCTTCCAAGGTTTAGACAGTATTCCCGTTCAGTAAATTCAAATTGCCTGAAAAAGAAGCACAATATTTGCAATCTGGCGATCGCGCTTCTTTTTCCTCCTTCAATTAACCCAAAGTCCGCACCTTGCTTTATGCAGTGCGGGCTTTATTATTGATCCAGAGAAAGCGATCGAGAATAAATAACAAACAACTAATATGACCAGAAAACGCTTAATTTTGCTCTTTTTAACGGTTTTTGCGATCGCAAAAATCTTTCTTTCTTTGGGGGCGAGTTGGAACGAACCGCAAGTCCAAAGCCGCTTGCAGTTGTTTCAAACCGATCTCGTCCTACACGGAGCCGAGTTTGCAACAGAACAAGGCGATCGCTTAACAGCTTTATTGGGAAAGGATACCTATCTTGAGGCGCAAAAACAATATGAAAAGGCGAAAAAGGAGGTCGAACAAAATCGCGATCGACTGCAAGCACAATTAGCACCTGAAATATCGTCCCCCGATCGCGGACAAGCTGTCGAGTTTGTCGAAACTCCTCAACAAAATCAAATCTTAGAGGCGATCGCCCAGATCGATCGCGAAATTGATGAATTAGATGTTAACGTAGGCATTCTGCAAGCCTCAAGAGGGGAACTCAAAACAGCGCGAGAAACGTGGCAGAATGTGCAGGGGCGATCGCCATCCTTTAATATTGCGAATACTGTCGGCACCCTACAAGGATTATGGCAAGAACCAATGGATATTGCCTCAGATGCGGAAATAACCCTACAAAACAACCTCAAAGGCTGGTTTCGCTTTCAAGCCTTAAGTCGATTATATGAAGGTACGCAACAAGAAAAAGCGCTATCTTCCCTGCAAGCTGAAGAAGAGGCTATATCCCAAGGGGCGATCGTAAAACTCGCTTTTATTGCGGGAATTCCGATCGTGGGTGGAGTTTTTGGTATTAGCTTGCTGCTTGTTTTGTTAGCACAATGGATTCTACAAAAAGAGCGATCGCTACTGGGAACCAGTGCAAAAGGTTGGGAAGTAGCTTGGGATGGAGAGGTAACATGGCAAGTTTTAATCGTGGGCTTTTTTGCCCTCTCCCAGTTGATTCTACCGTTGGTTATACCGTTGGCGATCGCATTACTTGGCTTAAATATTGCTGCTTTTTCTTTGGCAGAAAAGGCGCTTTATATTCTCATTACCTATTTATTGATGACGATGGGAGGGTTCAGCGTTCTCTATTTTTCCATTCGTTCTTTTTTCCCGCTTCCTGAAGGTTGGTTTCGCTTTCAATGGTTGAGTAAATGGGTTCTTTGGGGAATGGGGGGGTATTTTGTGGCGGTTCCTTTAGTGCTGATTGTTTCCCTAGTTAATCAGCAAATTTGGCAGGGACAAGGGGGAGGAAATCCGATTATTCTTTTAGCATTACAAGCACAAGATCGCTGGGCTTTATTCCTTTTTTGGATTACTGCTGCTCTCGCTGCACCTGTTTTTGAAGAAATTATGTTTCGCGGCTTTTTACTCCCTTCTCTCACTCGTTATGTTCCAGTTTGGGGAGCGATCGGCATTAGTGGTTTAATCTTTGCGATCGCGCATTTAAGCCTTGCAGAAGTTTTACCTTTAACGGTGTTGGGAATTATTTTAGGATTTGTTTATGCGCGATCGCGCAATCTCCTTGCATCTATTCTTCTCCACAGTCTTTGGAATAGCGGTACTTTACTCAGTTTATTTATTCTGGGCAGCAATACTTAAATATTGTTTGATTAAGCGAGTAATTCATCAACGGCGATCGCAAATCCTGCAAGAATCTTTTGGGTTCTTGCTTCTTCCCCACTGCGATAAAAAACCTGTTGTTCATTTGTAATTGTAATCACCCATTGACTATCAGGAAAAATAACCCAAACTTCCTCACATCCCGAGTCTAAATATTCCTTTACTTTAGCAAATACATCTTCAGCGCGATCGGTTGGCGAAACAACTTCAGCAACTAAAATAAAACTCTGAGATAATGCGGTAAACTCCTCAAATTGAGTGACAAGTTCTGGGGTGAGATAAGCCAAATCGGGACGGCGACCTTGCTCATTTGTTCGGCAGGCTGTTTCAGTATAAACCTCTCCACCCTGGCCGCTTGAATTTTTGTAGTTAAACCAATACGCTGCTAATTTTGCCTGAATGCGACCGTGTTTAGAACCCATGTAATTTTTCTCAATAATTTGACTATTGACCCATTCCGTCCCCTCAATGGGTTCTAAGAGCCATTCTTGTAAAGATAAAACTTGTTCTACAGATTCTGTTTGAAAATTCTCTTGAAATTTTTCTTGAAAATTCTCTAAAGGTTTTTCTACAGATTCTTTTGGAGGAGAGAGAATTGGAGTTGCAACCATTACTTTAATTCCAAGATAGTTATAACTAGGAAAACATTATATCATTTTATCGCGCTTTCATGCCAGTTTCTTAATAAATATTCAGATAGAAAAGTAAGAGCAACAAAAATCAGAACACCTAACACCGTTGTCATTAATAATGCGGCAAACATTCGCGGGATTTGGAGATTGTAACTAGACATCAGAATCTGATAAGCAATACCCGATCGCGATCCCCCCGTACCAGCCACAAATTCCGCTACAATTGCCCCAATTAACGATAAACCACCACTAATTCGCAATCCTCCTAAGAAGTAGGGTAATGCACTCGGTAAGCGCAAATAAATTAACGTTTGCCAGCGCGAGGCTTTGTAGAGTTTAAAAACATTTTGTAAATCGCGATCGACGCTATTTAATCCTAAAGTCGTATTAGAAACAATGGGGAAAAAAGCCACGATCCAGGCACAAATTACTAAAGCCGCAAAAGTATTATTTCCCGACCACATAATGATGAGAGGCGCGATCGCCACAATAGGAGTGGTTTGTAAAATGACAGCATAGGGAAAAAAACTACGTTCGATCCATTTACTCTGGGCAAATAAAATAGCAATAAAAAGCCCCGATCCTGTTGCAGCTAAAAAAGCAAAAATTGTAATTTGTAAAGTGATTAAAAGAGCCGGAAAAAGAGTTGGCCAATCTTGAATTAAAGTTTGCAGGACTAAAAAAGGACCTGGCAATAAATAAGTAGGTAACTCCATAATTCTCACAAATCCTTCCCAACCCAATATGGCCAAAATACCGACAATAATAGGGGCAATAATATCGGGAGAAAGAATTTTTTGAAAAAGGCGATCGCCGGAGAAACGCGACGAAACAGAATTTGTTAATACTTCTGGTTTTGTTATAGATTGAGGAGATGTTTTCATAGCAATTATCAAAAGAACTGAGTCAAACAAAGAAATAATTAGAAATAATTATTCAAGATTGCATTGCTTCTCGTAATTTAAGAGAAACTTGCCGACAATATTCATTACAGATCGTCGAAGTCCGAAAATCTTCACTGCGAGGATAAGGTGCAGAAATGGGAATTTCAGCAAAAATAGAACCGGGATGAGATGACATCACCAAAACTCGATTAGATAAATACACTGCTTCGTAAATATTATGGGTGACAAAAATAACCGTCCAATTTTTTTCTTGCCAAAGTGTTAAAAGTTCGCTATTTAACTTTTCTCTGGTTAGTTCATCTAATGCCCCAAAAGGTTCATCCAGCAGCAAGATTTGCGGTTGCGTAACTAAAGCTCTGGCAATAGAAACGCGCATTTTCATGCCTCCAGAAAGTTCGCGAGGATAGCATTTTTCAAACTCTGTTAAACCGACGAGATCGATCGCTTCTCGAACTAAAATATTGCTTCTATTGCTAGGAATTCTCGCTAATTTTAATGGCAAGTATATATTATCTCTTACTGTTGCCCAAGGCATGAGGGATGCTTCTTGAAAAACAAAGGCGAGATCGCGATCGCGCAATTTACTTTGGGTTATATCGCTATATTTCTCACCCCATAACATATTCCCCGAACTTGCTGGCTCTAAGCCTGAAATTAGTTGCAATACGGTGCTTTTTCCACACCCTGAAGCCCCAACCAAGCTGACAAAATCCCCGGCACAAACTTGTAAATTCAAATCTTGGACAGCGACAGTATTATTAGGGTAGGTTTTGGTAATGCGATCGAGGGTTAATACGGGATATTTTTCCATATTATTTATTAATTCTTGGCGAGTAGCTATCAATATATTCTATTCTAATGCTTTGCCTACAAAATCTAAAGTAAAGGCTTTTTGATAATCAGTATCTGGTTTAAAGATGCCAGCATCTACCATTGTATCAAAAAATGTTTTCCAGCGTTCTTCAGTCATTAAACCGATTCCTTTTTCTTTGGTTTCTTCAGACAAAATAATGTCATATTCTTTGATTTTTTCAAGACTATAGGCAATTAGTTCATCGGTCATTTCTGGATTATCTTTCTTAATCAGTTGATTTCCAGGTTCTGGATTTTCGAGATAACTGTACCATCCTTTTATCGAAGCATCCACAAATCTTTGTACTAAATCAGGATTATTTTCAATCATTTCCCGACGAGTTTCAATCGTCGTTGCATAAGGTGTATAACCATAATCCGCAAGGAGAAAAACAAGGGGTTTAAATTTACCTTCTCGTTCAATTTTTAATGGTTCCGAAGTTAAATAACCTTGTTGAGAGGAATTTTTATCGAGTAAAAAAGGTCCAATAGTAAAGTTATAAGGACGCTTTTGATCGTCAGTAAAACCATATTTTGCCTTGAGAAATGGCCAATAAGTTATATTGGCACCCGATGCAACATAAATCGGTTTACCTTTTAAATCTCCTAATGTTTTAATGCCCATATCAGGGTGAGAAATCAACACTTGGGGATCTTTCTGAAAAATAGCAGCAACGGCAACAATAGGAATGCCCTCTTCAGCCCCTTTAAGCGTCCCTAAACCTCCTCCCATAAAAAAGTCGATCGCGCCAGACATTAAAAGTTGTATACCATTAACCTGAGCGCCTCCCATTTTAATTGTCACATCTAAGCCATATTCTTCATAAATACCCGTGGCGATCGCTTGATAAAATCCCCCATGTTCCGCTTGAGCGTACCAATTTGTACCATAGACGACGCGATCGAGGCCAGATTTCTCTTCCTTTTTTGGCGATGACTCAGAGACGCGATCGCCACAAGCAGCAAGCATTGTTCCAGTCAGTGCAAGAGAACTATAGCGAATGAATTGACGGCGCTTCCAATTAATTTCTTTCATCGGGTAATTTTGCGGACATTTAACGAATATATTTAACTTAACATAGGACAAAATCATGAAACTATCCACGGCGTTTATTTCTGCACTAGACTATCTTGAAGGCGAAAAAACGAGCAATATTCGCCATGAATATCTTGGTGGTCAAATATTTGCCATGTCTGGTGGTAGCGAAGAACATAACCGTATTACCCTCAATATTGCTAGTCTCTTAAACTTTCGCTTACGTGGGAGTGGTTGTAAAACTTTCATGTCAGATATGAAAGTCAATATGCCTATGGCTCAAAATACGGCGGATATTTTTTATTATCCCGATGTCATGGTGACTTGCGATCGCCAAGATACGGAAAAATATTATAAAACTCGTCCCTGTTTAATTATTGAGGTGCTTTCCCCTTCCACTCAAAGTTTAGATCGGCGAGAAAAACGGTTAAATTATCAAACTTTGCCCAGTTTACAGGAATATATCCTCGTTTCTCAAACGGAGATGAAGGTAGAAGTGTATCGACGGAATGCGGCAGGAATTTGGTCTCTCGAAATCTTAGAAGCGGATGATATTTTAGAGTTAAATTCGGTGGGTTTAACCTTGACAATAGCAGAGATTTATGATGAAGTTCTGATTTAATTGAGAGATCGTTCGATCGAAAAGAGCGAATTGCATCCCTAAGATTCAATCTTGACCTTATTACGATAGAAAGCAATATAACCTTCTATCTTTTTTGCTCTTTCCTTTGCTTGAGGATAGTACCAAGCTGCATCTTTAATCTCATTTCCCTCAACAACGACGTTATAATAGCTGGCAAGTCCCTTCCAAGGACAAGTTGTTTGAGTATTACTTTCGGTAAAATAGTCTTTATTGATGGAGTCTGGAGGAAAATAGTAATTTCCTTCAACTTGTTCGCAATTGTCGCTTTGAGCAAGAATTGTTCCGTTTAACGTTACTGTCGGCATGGCGATCGCATAATCTCAATAAAATGACTTCTTTATTATCTCTCATTTCGCGAAAAATCTGACAAAATTTAAGAAGAAAGATATTCATCAAGAGTATTCATCTCAGACTCTGCGATCGTGGGGGCATATAATTCCTTATGCTGAGAGAAAATTCGGTAAGCATCAAGATTATCTTCTTCACCGGAATGGTTAGATTTTTTCGATTTGACGCGAATCAGATTATATTGAACATCATTATCAGCATAAATGGAAAAAGTAATATTAAAAATCTCAAAGAAATTAACCACCCACTGACTATCTTCGTTAGGAAACTGCTGATAATAACGAATCAGATCGGCAATACGATTTTCCAGATGAGTGCGAGAATTAGGACAAATTAAAACCAACTTTAAAAGTACCATTACCAACGTTAAAGGATTACCTTGAGAAAGCAAAAAGACAAAAGTTTCTGAAGGTTGTTTTTCTTCTTCTGTAGTTAAATAGCCAAAAATTTTATTGCAGGTTCTCAGGATTAATGCCTCATTTACAGTCTCATAATCTTTATCAACATAGAGTTTTTCCAGTTTGCGACTGAGATTTGTTTTCAGAATTTCAACAATGGTTTGTTTCTCGACAGAGTAAATCAAATAATGAAGTAAAGCAGTTTTAAATTCTTGATAACTAATGCCTTCAATTTGTTTGATAAAAATATGCGCCAAATTAGTATGACTAAACTGCCCGCGTTTCGCTACAATTTTTTTGATTAAGCGTAAAACATTAACCCCCAAAGCCGTCGGATTCTCGACCTTAGTAGGATGTTGGTGTTCTAATTCCGAACGTGCTGTATACATAGCCAGATCGAATTTAAAGCTATCTTTTAACTGTTTGCAAAGCACTCTTGCGGCCTCTCGCTGTTCCGGAGAATTACTCGAATCGCTATACTGGGAAACTAATAAATAAGAAGTGTAGCGATTGCTCCAATGTTGTTGAGGAGAATCGGTATTGTGTCTAGAGATAAAAAGTTGAAGTTCTTGATAGCCTGGGCTTTCAAGAAAAAACTTCAACCAAGACTTTAAGCGACGAGTATTTCTCTTATGTGTTGGTCGAACCGTAAAATTAATATCGGCAAAACTTTCTACTAATAGACAGATAGGAGAGGATTGTCTCTTTGTTTCCCAATTGTTAATGAGAATATAACAACAGCGCTTTAATGTATTGACAAACTCCTCGCGATCGTTCTCCGACAAAATGCGAGAAAGGTCGGTAAATGCGTCAATATTATTAGGTGTTGATTGATAATCGAAGAATAAACGCTTGAATTCAATTAAAGCGTCCTCTGGTGCAAAGTAACGAACAGTTTCTAAGAAAAATTGGTAGATCATATTCTGCGTCCGTATCCCTCATTAGTTGTTCGAGCCGGACGATCGCAACCTGAGATTACAGGAGTAACTATGAGACAAAATGCTGAAATTTGCTACGATCGCTATCCGTATTTTCCGCGATCGCGATCGCGATGACAAGTTGTAGCGATCGCCTCTCTAGATTACGATTGTCTTTTAACCCGTGCGATTTTCTCTTCTAAGTCCCGAATCTGACGTTGTAGCGTCTCGATTTCGTTCTCCGAATCAGAAGTAGAAACATTGACAGAACCTTCTCGAGTCACATTTTTATAGTTCCCCTGACGAATCTGGCGATATTGTTCCGATCGCTCCCATTCCTGCAAATAATGCAAACGTTCTACAGGAAAAGGGTGAGAAAAGAAAACCCCTTGACCGCCGTTATAAATGAGAAATTTGTAAACTTGGTTCAATTCATCGCGATCGAGTTCCTGATATTCTTCCGACTGGCGAATAAACTCATCGAGACTGCATTCGTGAGCATATTTTTGCACCCCTCCCGCCACCTTCATCATAGTTCGCATTACCAGTTCTAGGTCATCCATCACCAATAATGCGGCGCGATCGGCTGATAATTCCGCTTTACGTCGCCACTCGTAAAAGGCAACAATCAGACCGCTACTCAAAATATTACCCAAACCAAAGGTGACATCCCCTAAAAATTGTGTTGCCTGCATTGCCCAAACTGCCATTTGCGAGAGGACGCTATGATCGCACTTAATATGTCCTAGCTCATGAGCGATAACCGTGCGAGTTTCTGCTTCATTGAGCAAGTCTAATAAACCGGAATGCACTACCAAACAAGGATGATCTCGACCCAAAGAGAAACTATTCACCTGGGGATTTTGGGTAACAAATAGCTTAGGCTCGTGCGTCACACTTAAATCTCGAACGCATTCGCGAAAAATACCGTAAAGTGTAGAATATTGGCGAGGACCGACTTGAATGCTATTTCCCAATAAATTAATGAGCCAAGGACGTTCGTGAAAATATTCGACAAAATTCTTGGCTAATAGATCGAACCCCGGCACCCTGCGGAGGGCGGTTTCAGCTTGGTAGTCGAGAGGGTGTTTAAAGGCTTCGCTAGATATTCCGGGATAAGTCGGCATGGAAATTTTCCCCATATTTTGGCTGTTATCTCTAATTTAATCAATAATAGGGGCGATCGAATCAGTTATTTTTTCCAACTATCAACTATCAACTATCAACTATCAACTATCAACTATTCAACCAGCCTTCTAATAGTTCTTTTGCCGCAGAGGTTGAAGATTTAATTTGTACAATTTGATAGCGTATGGGTTCGGGTTCATCGAGTATAACTTGATAGGTTTGTAATATTTCTTGATGAAATACTGTTAGTGCGATCGCATCTCCGGCTTGATAGTCCCGCAAGCGTTCGTTTAAATTATCGTGAGTTACTCGAATTCCATCAATCGCCAAAAGTTCGTCACCAATATCAATCCCGACTTTAGCCGCAGGGGAATGATCCCAAACAAATTGAATTTTAGTTTTTTGTTCCTCTATAACTGTTTTAATGCCTAAATACGGATAGGGATTTTTCTCAAGAACGCTTTCTATTTTTAAGCCAAAAGGTAATAGATATTCATTAAATGGTAATTTACCCATTTCTTGTAAATACTTGTGGAAAAAGTCGCTTAAATCTTCTTCAGCAACGGATTCTATTACTGCTTGCAATTGTTGCGGAGTGTAGCCAATTTCCTCTTGGCCAAATTTCTCCCACATGATTTGCATCACATCATTCAAAGATCGCTCATTCTTATATTTGCGACGAATACGAAGATCGAGTAGGAAAGATACCATTTCTCCTTTCAAATAATAGGAGATTTGAGAATTATCGCTATTGGGATGTCTTCGATAGAGTTTGATCCAAGCATCAAAACTCGATTCGCTTAAAGATTGTACATTGCGTCCTGGAGTTTGCAAATAACGAGTAATATCTTTATTGATGGTATCAAAAAAGGTTTTGCGATCGTAGACTTTTGCCCAAAGGGGAATGATTGTGTCGTAATAGCTTGTTGCTCCTTCACAAAACCATAGAGAAGTGGTATAATTTTCGCGAGTATAGTCGAAGGTTTCTAGGGCTTTAGGACGAATGCGCTTTACATTCCAGAGGTGGAAGAATTCATGAGCAACTAGCTGTAGGAAGCGATTATAGCGTTCTTTATTACGAAATCCGAAGCGATCGTAAATCAAAGAACAGCAATTTTTGTGTTCTAAGCCACCAAAGCCATCGTTGTTTAAATGTAGGAGGAAAATATACTCGTCATAGGGTAAATTCCCGTATAACTTTGCCTCGGTTTTAATGATCTTTTTCGTATCTTCTATCAGGCGATCGCGGTGTAAATTTCCTTCTCCCCAAATTGCCCATTGATGGGATTTACCCAGCACTTCAAAATTGTAGATTATTTGCTGGCCAATCTCGAAGGGACTATCAACTAAAACGTCAAAATTTTCGGCAATAAAAGTATTTTCTTGTCCTTCAACCTTTGGTAAACTGGTCGTCACGTGCCAGTCGGGATGAGGTAGCGCGATCGCAATTTGATAAGGGTTATTTTCCCAACTGGGAATAAAGAAAAAGAGGGATGCACCATTAAAATAACCGTGAGTGCGATCGAGATGATTAGTTCGTACAGTTAGTTCGTTAGCATAAATGCGATAATATACCGTTATGCTAGTGGTATCCTCAGTATCGATTTGCCAGTGATTTTTCTCCAGTTTGCGGACATGAAGACTCTGTTTCTCGTTTCCTGTTGTGGCTTTAAAGTCTTGGACGTGGCGCGAATATTCTCTCACTAAATAAGAACCGGGAGTCCAAACTGGCATTTGTAGATTAAGCCGATCCGATCGCCAGTTTTCAACTTTCAATGTCACCTCAAATAGATGATTCTGCGGTTCTGGCAGGGCAACGCAGTAAGATAGAGTGGGTGCAGTGGTTGTAGAGGTGCGATCGCGAAGAACTGTAGCTTTAGTCATTAACCTTTTAATTAACTTATCGATTTAGCTCATTAATTAGCTTAACAATTTATTTAAGCTGTTTGGTTTGATTCTGTCTTAATATTCCGTCTCAATGCACCTATTCTCCTTTGCAGTATATCATCAAACGGGAGACGGCAAAAATCAATTATTCTTTGATGATATCTTGTAAGCGAAAGAAGGCGATTTGGGAAATTTCCCTTAAAGCCTGTTTCTGTTCTGTTTGTGCATCATTTTTTAAGCGGGATTCAAAGGCTTCAAGAATACTGGTTTTGGTATGATTTTTGACAGCAATGAGGAAAGGAAAGCCAAATTTTTCTCGATAGGCTTGATTGAGATTGTTAAAACGCTGAAATTCTTCTGGGGAAAGACAATTTAAACCGACTCCTTTTTGTTCTTGTACCGATGCTTCTGCCATTTTAGCTTTACTGCCTAGATCGGGGTGCGATCGCATTAATTCAAGTTGCTTTTCTGCACTCAATTCATTCATCACAAAAACCATCTTTTCATGTAGACTATTAGTATCTTGAAAAGGAAGACTCTCCCATGTTTTTGCCGCAATAGAAGGAGTTTGTTCAAAAATATCCGCTAAAACATTTGTAAAGGTTTCTTGACTCATTTGATTAAGTTCTGCGATCGTATAAGACATATCTTAACTTCCTCGATAAGTGCTATAAGACCAAGGTGAAGTGAGTAAAGGAACGTGATAATGGGTATGGCGATCGCTAATGCCAAAGCGAATGGGAACGCTATCTAAAAAAGGAGGATCGGGCATTTCTACGCCTTTGCTTTGAAAATATGCCGCAACTGCAAAGACTAATTCGTAAACACCCATTTTTAATTCTGCCTCAACTAATAAAGGGTTGTTCGTGCGTCCATCAGAGTTGGTTTCAATTTGTTTTAATAGAGTCTTTGTATTAGAGTCCGGATCGATCTGCCATAATGCGATCGCCATCCCCGCAGCCGGGCAACCATTGGCTGTATCGAGAACGTGAGTCGTGAGTTTGCCCATAATTTCAATTAAGCGCTAGGGTTGACTTGGGTGCAAGTTTAACAAATTTTACTATTAAATTAAATCAAGGAGAGAAAATGGGAAATACCGCATTGGTAACGGGTGCATCGAGTGGCATTGGTGCGGAACTGGCTCGATTGCACGCTGCAAAAGGTGGGGATATTGTACTGGTTGCCCGTCGTGAAGATGCGCTTAACCAGTTAAAATTGGAGTTAGAGCAAGCCCATGGTATCAAAGCAACAGTCATTGTCGCCGACTTAGCAGAACCCGATTCTGCCGAACAAATATTTGCAGCGACGGAAGCGGCGGGGATACAAGTTGATATCCTGATCAATAACGCTGGTTTTGGCGGTCACGGAAAATTCCACGAACGCGATCGCGCAAAAGACCAAGCCATGATGCAGGTGAATATGGTGTCTTTGGTTAACCTCACGCATCTATATTTGCAAGGGATGGTCGATCGCAATTCTGGAAGGATTCTGCACGTGGCATCCACCGCAGGTTTTTTACCCGGACCACTACAGGCAGTTTATTACGCCACCAAAGCCTTCGTACTCTCATTTTCTCAGGCGATCGCCCAAGAACTTGCCGATACTAATATTACCTCAACGGCGCTTTGTCCCGGTGCTGTTGCCACTGGCTTCGTTGCGGCAGGAAATCTCGAAGGAAACTCGTTGTGGGATAATGCCGCATCCCCCGAGTCCGTTGCGCGGTGCGGTTATGAAGCGATGATGAAAGGCAAGTTAGTGAAAATTAACGAGCGATCGCTGAGTTTCATATTGAATTGGGTTTTCCCTTTTCTACCGCGAAAAACCGTGTTAAAAATATCGCAAAAGTCTATGGAAAAAAAATAAGATATTTCTTGCCCTAGTTTTTTGTCAGAAAAGAATATAAAAAAGAGGAAAAATCTTGTCCTAAATGATTTGATTTGCTATGAAGGGTAAGAAGGAAATTCTTAACTCTCAATATCCCATGTTCAAACTTTGCGAGATGTTGTCAAAATCAAGTGCGATCGCCTTATGCTTCGCCCTGTGTACTGCAAGTAGCGCGATCGCCATCGAGATTCTCCCCATCGATTCCATTGATGGTGAAGCGATCGATAGTCTGGAAACCGATCCCCTCGCAGAATTAACCTCAGTTCAGCAACTCTCCGATGTAGAACCGACAGATTGGGCTTACGAAGCCTTAAACTCTCTAATGGAGCGTTACGGGATTATTGCCGGCTACCCCGATCTAACCTTTCGTGGCGATCGCGTTCTCTCTCGCTACGAATTCGCTGCAGCCTTAAACGCCCTCACCAGCCGTCTTGAAGATATTCTGGCAAAAACCACCTCAGATTTAGCCCTACAAGAAGATATTGCAACTCTGCAACGACTGCAAAGCGAATTTGCGATCGAACTAGCAACTCTCGGGACTCGAGTGGATGCCCTCGAAAGTCGCGTCACTCAACTGGAAGAAAATTCTTTTTCTACAACGACCAAACTGAATTGGGCAGCTTTCATTAGTCCTGCGCTGATGCTCGCTTCCGGAGATAGTGTCAAAGCAGAAGGAACTCTCCCACCTGGAGGTCGTTTCCGAATTGCCTCCCGAGATGCCACGACGAATGAACCTGTTGTTGATATTGTGACCGATGCGCCAGAATTTAACGTCAGCAAAGCTAATTTAATCACTTTTGCAAGCTCCTTCACCGGTCGAGATGCTTTAATCATTAACTTGTTAGAAACCAATACCGATCCCCCTCAACTTCAATACGCTTCTGCAAATTTTTCTGGAACTTTTGGGACTCATGTTCTAGAAACGAATCCTGTCGGGCCCATTCCTGATAATTCTTTAGCTCTGTTAGAACTCTTTTATAAGTTTCCCATTGGAGACTCTCTTGTTGTTACCGTTGCTCCAAAAATTTATTCTTTCCGTGCTTTTGATGAAAATCTCTACACGGGTTTTTTAAATGGAGCAGCAATGACTAATTCCCTTATTTCACCTTTATTTCTCAATCCCGATCGCGGATCCGGTGTATTAGTCGATTGGAAAATCAGTTCTCAATTGGAATTGCGTTTTGCCTATCTCTCTGACAATGCAGAAAGTGGAGAATTCTTAGATGCTTTGGGTAAATTCTCTAATCTTACCGCCCAATTGAATTGGCACGTGAGCGATCGCGCTACGATTCGAGTTGCCTACGATCGCGGTCTACTATTAGCCACACCTCCTGGTTCAGTCATTCCAGGAAGACTAACTAATGCAGGACGAGGATTTGTTGATGATGGATTTGGTGGCGAACTTAAAGATACTTTCACGCATAATTTTCTCTTCAATTTCGACTGGACGATAACAGATAAGTTTGGTCTTTTCGGACGCTATACTTACAGCACTGCTCATTTAACACCAAGGAGTGCAAGCCGCAGTGAAAGTGATATTTCGATGCAATCCTTTCAATTTGGGTTGGCCTTTCCGGATCTAGGGAAACAAGGAGCTTTAGGAACGCTTTCTTTTGTTGTTCCTTTGAACATTATCTCAGGGCGAGAATTCATCATATCGGGGAATGGAGATGGCGGCACAGAATTTAACATGGAAGCCACTTACTTTTTCCCCATCACCGATAATATTTCAATTGTCCTATCTATCTACGGTGTGATTGGTGCTAATAACTTTAGTAGCAATCCTTTTAT
>NZ_JAYGHV010000039.1:0-13813 GCF_034932145.1 Spirulina sp. 06S082
AAAGGTAGAAGAAACCGAGATTCAACAAGAATATCGCGGCAATCTTACTAATATTAACGACCTGCAAAAACAATTACAGGAACTGGCAACGGAACAGAAGCGCATCGATCGCGAAGCTCTCAACCTCATTAATAATCAATCCCGAGAAATTCAAGAGGTGAGTCGAGAGATCGTGCAATTGCAACAACAAATCGGCGAGAATAGCACGATCCGCAGTCCTCGGGAGGGATGTATCTTGGAAATTACCTTAGCCGACGGTCAAGTTGTGCAACCGGGATCGCAACTGGGTCGTTTACAACTTGCCAATACATCCGAAACCTTGGTAGGAATCAGTTATTTTCCGATCAAAGATGGTAAAACCATTGAACCCGGAATGACCATTCAAATCACCCCCGATACCGTAAAGCGAGAACGTTTTGGCGGAATTATTGGTAAAGTAATCAGCGTTTCCTCTTTTCCCGTGACCCCAGAAGCCGTTACTCTATCCATCGGGAATGCAGACGTTGCCGCGAGTTTGCTCGTTCCCACACCGGAACTGGGTCAAGATCCGAGTCAAGTTCCCACAGCAGGAGCGATCGAGGTGATGAGTGAATTGCGATCGAGTGATGAAACCTTTAGCGGTTGGCAATGGTCGTCGTCTAGGGGACCTCAACTCCAGATGACATCGGGAACTACTGTCACCAGTCGGGTGCAGGTGGAAGAACGAGCGCCGATTACTTTTGTCCTGCCCATTCTACGAGAATGGACGGGGATTTATTGAAAAAATGAAGGATGAAGAAAAGGTAGATTTAAAACCGAAAAAGTTTCCCAGCCGCGTTCGGACTCCTACCGTGCTACAAATGGAGGCTGTGGAGTGCGGTGCGGCGGCTCTAGGGATTGTTCTGGGCTATTATCGGCGCATTGTGCCTTTACCTGAGTTAAGAGTCGCTTGCGGAGTCTCTCGGGATGGTAGTAAAGCTCCCAATATTCTCAAAGCGGCCCGAGCTTATGGGATGCAAGCGAAAGGGTTTAAAAAAAAGATTGAGAGACTTAAAGAACTTTCTCCACCCTTTATCGTATTTTGGAATTTCAATCACTTTTTAGTGATAGAAGGATTCGATCGCGATCGCGTTTATTTGAACGACCCTGCAACGGGTCCTCGCAGCGTCACGGAAGACGAGTTCGATCGCGCTTATACAGGCATTGCTTTAGTCTTAGAACCGGGGAAAGATTTTAAACCGGGAGGGCGAAAACCGAGCCTATTACTGGCGTTAATTAGGCGTTTACAAGGATCGTTCAATACAGTTTTATACTGTCTATTAGCAGGATTTTTTTTAGCACTTTTAGGAATTATTATTCCCGCTTTCAGCCAAATTTTTGTCGATAATATCTTGATCGAACAACGAGAAAATTGGTTGCATCCTTTGTTAGTAACGATGGGCGTAATATTGTTATTGCAAACACTATTAACTTATATTCAACTGTGGCATTTAAAACACCTGAAAATTCAACTATCCTTAAAAATGTCCGCCCAATTTCTCTGGCATATTCTGCGTTTGCCTGCGAGATTTTATGCCCAGCGTTTTTCGGGAGAAATTAGCAATCGGCTCAAACTCAACGATCGCATTGCCGATGTTTTAGCTGGAGAATTGGCGACTAATACCATTAACGTCATTATGGTAGTTTTCTATGCAGCAGTAATGTTAACCTATGATTGGGTTTTAACGTTACTGGTAGTATTTTTTGCTATTCTAAATATTTCCGCACTGCAATGGGTAGCAAGACAGCGTAAAGATGCTTATTTGCGATTGGCTCAGGATTTGGGCAAAGTTGCAGGAGTCAGTATTGCCGGATTGCAAAGCATAGAAACCTTAAAAGCATCGGCTTTAGAATCCGACTTTTTTGCGCGTTGGGCGGGATATTATACCAAGTCTATCAATGCGTTTCAAAACTTGGAAGTTAGCAACCAAACTTTAACAGTTTTACCGACTCTATTAACAGCTTTAACAACAATGTTTGTGTTAGTTGTAGGAGGTTTGAGGGTTATTGAAGGTCATATCAGTATTGGAATGTTGGTTGCATTTCAATTATTAGTACAAAGTTTTCAAGTTCCCATTACTAAGTTAGTTGAATTTGGCGGTCGTTTACAAGAATTGGAAGGAGATATTACTCGCTTGGATGATGTTCTACGAAATCCCACAGATGAGGGATTAAATGAAGATTTTCAACCCCAAAAAATCGATATAGAGATATTAAATTTAACATCTCCAGCCAATTTTCGCTATCGGTTGCGGGGTCATGTAGAATTGCAAAATATTACCTTTGGTTACTCGAAAACCGATAACCCTCTGGTTGAAGATTTTAGCTGTATCGTGCAACCCGGACAGCGCATTGCTTTGGTCGGGAAAAGCGGTTCGGGAAAATCTACGATCGCCCGAGTTATGGCAGGGTTATATCAACCTTGGTCGGGGGAAATTCGTTTTGATGGACTCTCCCTCGCACAAATTCCCCGACCGGTGATGACTAATTCTCTCGCTTATATAGAGCAAGATATTCTTCTCTTTGAAGGGAGCATTTGGGATAATTTGACCTTGTGGGATGATACCATTGCAGAAGCCCAGTTAGTTCGTGCTTGCCAAGATGCAGCCATTTGGGAAACTTTGCGAGCCATACCGGGAGGACTCAAAGGAGAACTATTGGAAGGGGCAGCAAATTTAAGTGGAGGACAGCGCCAACGTTTGGAAATTGCCCGCGCTTTGGTGGGAAATCCCTCTATTTTAGTGATGGATGAGGCTACTAGCGCTTTAGATGCGGAAACGGAGTGGATTATCGATCGCAATTTACGGCAGCGCGGCTGTACCTGTATTATTGTAGCGCATCGTTTAAGTACGATTCGAGATTGCGATGAAATTATTGTACTAGATAGGGGGAAAGTCGTACAGCGAGGAACTCACGAGCAATTGCGGGAGGAAGGGGGAGTTTATGGTACATTGATTCAACAGGGAGGATAAGTTCAGAATAGTTAAAAAAGTTTGGCCATCGGATAAGAAATAATAGCTCTATCTTCAGTCATCAAAGTTAAATCGTGCTGCAAAGATTGACAAATTAAAAGGCGATCGAAGGGATCGCGATGTAAAGGAGGTAATGTAATGAGTTGAGCAATCGTATTTTCATCAATCGATAAACTAGAAATGAAATGTTTTTTTCGTTGTTGAGGAAGATAAATTACGGGTGATTCTGGTAAAGTGAGTTTACCAAGTTGATATTTTATGGTAGCTTCCCACACAGAAACTACGCTAAAATAAATACCATTATCTGGATTGCTAATCGCATCATAATATTTCTCAGCTAAACGTTTATCTTTAATGACAAACCAGAGAAAGATATGAGTATCTAGCAAAATTTTCATGGGTTTTCAAATAGATTCAGAATTTCTTCGGGAAGAGACTCATTAAAATCATCAGGGACAGTAAACTCCCCTTCACATAAACCGATGGGACGAGGTTGTTTTGGAGGTGTATAAATTGGTTTGATCTCAGCGATCGCGCAATCTCCTCGAGTTAAAATTAAACCTTCACTCTCTTGAATAAGTTTTATAAATTTAGATAAATGTTGAATCTCATCTATATTAAGATAAGGGAGCGGTGAATCGATAGGATGGTGTTTTTCTTCATATACTTCAATCAATGTCGTTAAAATTTCAAGGCAATCTCCTTCCGGCGTATTCAGTTCTGCCTCAAAGAGTCGTTCCACTTCTGCCAATGCTTGACGATAATCGGCTTCGGTTTTAATTGGCTTTAAATTCATTTCAGCTAACCTCCTCAAGAGACAAAATACCCTTTCCATCGTCTCTGTAGTGAATTCCATTCCATTTTAATCTATTTGTGTAAAACTAAGGATTCAAAAAGCTCAAATGTTCTGGCGATCGCGTCCGAAAATCCGTCATTGTTCCCCCAAATTTAACCGTACCTTCATCAATCCAGAAAACCCAGTCGGCACGTTCGATAATGTTGGGGCGATGGCTAATTAAAAGGGTGGTTTGTCCCTTGCGATGGGACAGCAGGCGATCCATGACTCGCTTTTCCGTGGGGGGATCGAGATTAGCGGTGGCTTCATCTAAAATCAGGATAGGAGGATTCATCAGGAGGGCGCGGGCGATCGCAATACGTTGTTTTTGACCGCCGGATAAGTTAGCGCTAAAAGTGCCGAGGATCGTCTCGTATTGTTCCGGGAAAGTTGCGATAAATTCATCGGCTGCGGCGATTTCGCAAGCGTTTTGGATGTCTGCAAAGGTCGCCTCGGGTTGAGCCAGTCACAGGTTTTCCGCAAGGGAACGGGTTAAAAATTCAGCCTCTTGGGGGACTAAAACCACTTGACGGCGCAAACAATCGAGGGGGAAGTCTGCGATCGCGCGATCGCCCAGCTTAATCCCTCCTCTTGGCAGGTCATACAGTCGCGTTAGAAGTTTGGCAAAGGTGCTTTTTCCGCAGCCAGAATAGCCGATAATGGCGATCGCACCTCCACCGGGTAAGGTAACGTTGAGATCGCTTAAAATGGGCAAGCGACCGGGATATTGAAACTGGAGGTTGTGGCAGTGAATATCAGCTTGAGGACTGATATCTAACCACGGTTTGGAGTCATCCCCGATATTTTCCGGGGTACAGTCAAACAGTTCGTCGAGGAGTTGGGCGGCGATTTTCACTTGGGTGAAGTCCAGCCAGAAACGAACCCAGGTTTTGACTGTTTCGAGAAAGACTAAATTGATGCCATAGATAGCCGCCAATTGCCCGAGACTGAGACGTTGTTGCCAATAGAGGTGACTGGCAAAGGCAAGGAGTCCAAGGCTTCCCAGTCCAAGGAGGAGATGAGAAAGAGTTTGTTCGAGGTTGGTTAAATTGGCGTTTTTGCTGTTAATTTCAGCCTCTCGGGCGAGGCGGTTTTGAATTTCTGTGGCTAAATGAGGGGCGGCGGCGGTAGTTTTTAAAGTGAGAGCATTTTTGAACGTTTCTGAGAGCAAAAATAGGTTATTTCCAGCAGTGGTGGCAGTGCAATAACTGGCTTGGCGCACTTCAGGATCGAGGAGGGCGATCGCACAACCCACCAGAAGGGCGATCGCGCTGGCAACTCCTGCGATTTGCAGATTATAAATGCCCAGAAGGGCGATCGCGGCCAGTCCGCTTAGGGTCTGTTGGGGAAGGGTAACAACGATTTGCGCGATCGTGTTATTAATAGCTTGAATATCTCGCAATGCGCCCTTTACAACCGAGGCGTAGCGTGCTTCGTGGTAAGTGAGAGGGAGTTGCAAAATTTGTTCGCAAAAATCGAGTTTGAGTCCCGTTTGCAACTTCTGGGAGAATTGGCTGGCGAGGGTCAATTGTCCCCAGGAGATGAGGCTGTGGAGTCCTTGCAGGCAGCAGAATAAGAATAATACGATCGGTAAAATTTGGCGGCGATCGCCCAGGAGAATGCGATCGACAAGAAGTTGCACGAAAATGGGTAGAGTGAGAGAAAGACCTCCCAAGAGACACCCCAGTAAAAATAGAGCCAACACCGTCCAACGATGGGGATAGAGTCGCTGCAAGGTGCTTCCCCAAGGATCGACGCGATCGCCCTGTTGAGATAGAAACCCAAACAGATGAGGGGTCAGCAGCAGCATCAGTCCCCCTTGCCAGCCTTGCAGCAGTTCCCTAAGGGAGAGATAGCGAATACCCATACCGGGATCGGAGATAACGTATTTTTCCCCTTCTCGACCGTAAAGGACGACAAAATGATAGCCTTTCCAGTAGATGATGGCAGGCAGGGGCAATTTTTCCATTAAGTCATTCAGGCGATCGCGATCGGCCTTGAAGGCTTTTGCCCAAAATCCCAGACTTTCTGCCCCTTGTTTGAGACCGAGGAGAGTCGTACCTACCCGTACCGATCGCTTCCCGAAGGCGGCTAATTTTGAAGGTGCGCCCGTAGTGTTTGGCAATAATGGCAAGACTGGCAGCAGCACAGTCCGCACCGCTTTGCTGGCGAATCCATTGATATTTCGTTTTCATGCGATCGCTTCAATAACAAGCATTTTCTTATTCTTCTATTTTCCGAAAACGCTGAATCAATTCTTCACGAGAGAGTTGTAAAAGTAAGGGAGTAAATTCTTCTGAAGAAAGCTGCATAATTGATTCAATAATCGTGACAAGTTCTTCATCGATTTCTTCAAAGCGAACTCGGAAAATATTCTCAATCAGACGGCGAGTGGCTTCTTTTTCTCCCTCTCCCCGACCTTCCTGGCGACCTTCTTCTTTAGCCTGTTGACGAATTTCTGCCATTGCTTCTTCATACATTTGTGTCAAGGTCATAATTAACTCCTCATCGTCGGGATCTAAATCTTGTTCTTTGTTTTGTCGTTTGGCAAGTAGGGAAATAAGCTCCTTGACCAATTCTATAACACTTCCTCGCAAGCGATTCTCTCTCGGTAGGGCTTCGAGTTCCCTGACTGCTTGTTTCTGTACGTTTCCGCGTCCCAAGAGTCGCAACCAGAGAGTATCGGGAGTTCGCGGGAGTTGGTGAATGACTATAATTGCCGTTCTCAAACTCGTTCCCAAACTATAAATGCCTTGTTTTTCCACGTTTGGCAATGAGGTGGTAGAAAATCCTTGCAGGAAATTTGCGGATGCGGTGGGGGTGAGTATCCACAATTGCGGTAATGCGTTCTCATCGAAGGAAATTTTGGTTCTTTTGACTTCTCGTTCGAGTTCTGAGAGAATCACGAACAATTTCATCATGCAGGTGCGAATGTCGCTTTGAGTGGCAGGATTGCGGAAGGGTTCAAATAATGCGGGAGTTGTGGTTAATCGTCCCAATAAACCCAAGGATTTTCGGCGATCGCTTGCCGAAGCAGAAGGAGTAAATAATAAGTCAATTTGGCGACCCTCGGAGTGAATTTCTTTCCCGATCTCGACGGTGCCGAGGGGAGAGAGAAGTTCGCTAAGGTATTGTTTGGCAAATTGGTCGTGAATAAAGCGTGTCACGAGTTAATGAATGATCATTCAATGGGCATAGCATAACAGAAGAGGTGCAAGTAAACTATATTTTTATTTTTGATAAGCGAGTAAATCGGAATCGTCAATTTAATTTTTTTGTTGCGCTATAGGCTTTACGAATTTCTATGAGGTAGGGCTTCAGTCGTCGCTGTACTAAATTCATCATATTGGTATTGCTCGGCTCAAAGTTAAAGGTAGCGTAATGATTGTCGGGAAGTCGTCGAATGGCTTCGGCGAGGATGAGCAAACCGCGACTGAGAGGCTGGGTTTCGGGGTCTACAAACAGTTGCGAGTAGCGGATGGTATCGGGAGTAATCCGGTGGTAGTTTTTGGGTCAGGCGATCGATATAATCGATGAGATGAGGAGAGGGTGCATTTAAAACTTTGGTTTTGGAACAATAACAAATAATTCCCGTATTTTCGGATGTCCAACCTTCTCGACTCAGGAGTTTTTGCAGGGATAAAGTTTTAAGGCTGGAGAGGTAATTGAGACGAATTTCTTGACACTTTCGCTGTTGAAGTTCTTGCTCTATGCGACGCAACAAAGTGCGTCCCAAACCTTGGCGACGGTGGCTCGGTTGCACGAAGAGAGAGTGAATCCAAGCGATGGGGGGTTGGGCTGGGTCATCTTTGTTGTAGATTTCCCCAATGATTAAACCTACTGGCTGGTTATCGATGCTAACCCCTAAAACGACCATCTCGGGAGGGAGTTTTTGGAGTTTGGTCTGAAACTGAGGAAAGGTTAAGGTGTAATATGGGAGAGTATCGGTAGGATTGGTTAGGAACAAAAAGGTGGGTTTAGATAAGTCTGACATCTCAATAGACTACCTCATCGCGATCGCCCTGGAAGAAACCGTTCTTGCACCCTTCACCCTAGAATCAAAACAAGCATTGCAAACTTGGAGCGATCGCCTCGCCAGTCTCTTCACCAACACCTCACCAACACCGATATTGCCTTCACGGGTTTGACTCCCGAACAACTCAACGCAGACATCCATAACGCCCTGGAAACCCTGCATCGCGACTTTTTGCAGGCACTGCAACAACTGCAAGAGGAACAAGCCGCACGAGAATTCCAACAGTTCCGCGATCGCTTGCAACTCAACCAAAAAGCGCGATCGGATGCTCTCGGTGAATTGGCGGGAGTTCTCAACCCCAGAGCCAAAGAACTTTACCAAGAAGGGGATCCCTTACTAATTGCAGCCGGAGCCGTGGGGCGAGCAATGGGTCTTACCATTCAACCCCCCGCTCGTTCTGAAAACCTCGATCGCTGTAAAAATCCCCTCGACGCGATCGCCCGCGCTTCCCGCATTCGCACCCGCAAAGTTCTCCTCGACTCCAACTGGTGGCGGCGCTATGCCGGACCCCTGTTGGCTTACAAAGAAGAAAATGGCGCACCTGTCGCCCTGTTACCTATTCCAGGCGATCGCTACGAACTCTACAATCCTGCTCTTCGCCATCGCATTCAGGTGAGTGAGGCGATCGCGCAACAACTTGCCCCCGAAGCCTATACCTTTTATCGATCCTTACCCGATCGCGCCATCGATGGCCTGCAATTTATTCAATTTGGTCTGCGCGGACAAGAGAAGAACTTACTTCTCCTCGTCGTCGTTGGTGTTTTAGCGACTTTATTAGGAATGCTGACCCCCCAAGCCACTGCTGTTTTAATCGATAAGGCTATCCCCAGTGCCAATCGACGCTTAATTCTGGAAATTGGCGGCGGACTCTTGGCGGCAAGTTTTGGCGTGGCGATCTTCCAACTGGTACAGGCTCTCACTATTCTGAGAGTGCAGGCGATCGGCGATTCTATCAGTCAAGCGGGACTCTGGGATCGCCTGATGAAATTACCCCTCTCCTTCTTCCGCCAATATTCCTCGGGGGACTTACTGATAAGGGTTTCAGCCATCAATCAAATTCGCGAACGTCTCGGCGGTTCTATTGTTCGTACCCTTTTTAGCAGTCTTTTTGCCATTCTCAATCTGGGTTTAATGCTTTTCTATAGTGTTAAATTGGCGATCGTTGCGTTGTGCATCGGTTTTGTTACCCTCCTCATCACTGGACTTTCTGGGCGCATCACCCGTAAAAAACTCCGCCCTCTGCAAGAATTAGAAGGGAAAATTTCCGGGTTGATGGTACAGTTAATCGGCGGCGTTTCCAAACTGCGAGTTGCAGGGGCAGAAGAGCGAGCTTTTGCCTACTGGAGCAAATTTTACACCCAAAAAATTCGCTTTGTTCTCAGCACTCAGGCGATCGAAGATGGAGTGAATGCTTTTAACCAAGTGCTGCCCTTATTAAGTTCAATTGTAATTTTTATCGCCACTGCTTTGTTAATCAAAGATGCCTCAAAAGGAGGAGGACTTTCCCTCACCGCCGGTAAATATCTCGCCTTTAATGCTGCATTCGGCATCTTTATCACAGGAGTCACCGAACTCAGCAATACTATCATTGATGTTCTCGACGCTACCATTCTTTGGGAACGCGCTCAACCGATTTTAGCCGCTCAACCCGAGGTAACTTTAGAAAAAGCCGATCCCGGTAAACTTTACGGTGAGGTCACATTAGACCGGGTTTCCTTCCGCTATCGTCCCGATGGAGCCTTAACCCTCGATCGCATCACAATTGCAGCCAAAGCGGGGGAATTCATCGCGTTAGTGGGTCCGTCGGGGAGCGGTAAATCGACAATAGTTCGTCTCTTATTGGGCTTTGAAACCCCCGAAGACGGCACGATCTACTATGATGGTCAAGATTTGAGCGGTTTAGATATCGATGCCATTCGTCGCCAATTGGGGATAGTGCTACAAAACGGTCGCATTCAAAGTGCATCTATCTTTGAGAATATTATCGGGGGACAACTCGCCACTATTGATGAGGCTTGGAAGGCCGCAGAAATGGCGGGATTTGCCGGGGATATTCAGGGGATGCCGATGGGAATGCACACGGTGATTTCAGAAGGGGGAAGCAACCTTTCGGGGGGACAAAAACAACGTTTGCTCATTTCTCGCGCTTTAGTCTCTAAACCCAATATTTTGATTTTTGATGAGGCTACCAGTGCCTTAGATAATCAAACTCAAAGGGTTGTCATGGAAAGTTTAGAGCAATTAAAAGTGACTCGCATTACTATCGCCCATCGTCTCAGTACCATTCGACAAGCCGATCGCATTTATGTGCTGGATACTGGGCAAATCGTACAGGTGGGAACCTTTGAGGAGTTGTCACATACTCCTGGACTCTTTGCCCAACTGATGACCCGACAGTTAGCCGAAAGATAGCCGCGATCGCCTTAAATCCCGTAGCGACGTTGCCGGCAATGTCGCTACTACAAAGGATACGAGAAATTTCCGAGCAATACAGATTTAGCCGCATATTTATCTAAAAATGCTTTTTCCGTCGTTAGATCGGGTTTTCCCACCTCTCGCAGCATCCAGCATACCGCTTTATGAATGAGATCGTGGGGATGGTAGAGAAGAATTTCGGCAATTTCTAGGGTTTCCCCGGACTATTAACCGGAAAACTCAGCGATATCTTTTTCGATCCTTTACCTGAATGCGATCGCTAAACCCTTAAACTCTTATCAAAAATAAAAGCAACAGATGATTCGATCTGTTGCTTTGAGAATTTCCAGAAATCGCGTTAGTTTAGAACGAGAAGGTTGTTCTTAAAGTTCCAATAATATTCGACTCATCGCGAACATCTTGGTTAGGACTTAGAACCCAAACCACACCAGGTGTAATGGAAATATTATCCGTGACCTGATATTTGTAGAATCCTTCAATGTGCCAAACATCATCAATCCGACCGCGATCGCGTTGAACTCCGCTTGCACGAATTCCTTTCAAAGTCGGCTGAATCCCAGCATAAATGCCAAGAACATTACCTTCTTTACCTAAGTCGGGTAAAGCGAGACCGAGAGAATAAGACCAGATGTCAGCATTGCCTCGTCCTAACAGAATGGCGCTGGTGTATGTAACACCCCCATTAATCACGAAACTCTCGCTGGGACGGACGGAGAACTCAGCACCGTAGGAGTTCGTGACCATCGGAATTCCACCCGTATTGTTGTCTAACAATACCCAAGGATTATTAGAGGTGTAACTTCCCACTAAACCATTTTGTCCGGATTGCCGAGCGCGACCTTCGGCATAGATGGGACTACCACTAGCGTGATAACCATTGATATAGGTTAATCCCAAGCCAAAAGTATCGCTGACGTTAGCGTTCAAATGACCCATGAAAGCGTAATCGCCATTAAATAAACCCGAACCCGAACCAGGAGTAGCGGCATTACTACCGGCAAAATAACCCAAGGTTAAGGTACTCGGACCGAGAATGCTTTCAATGGGAGTGAAGCCAAAGCTCAATGCTGCACCGGAACCACCACCCACTCGGAAGATGGAGTTGCGCTGACCAAAGGTTGAGATGGAACCATTACCCCCATCAAAATCTTCAAAGTAGGGGTTTAATGTCGGCGCGATATCGCTCCATTTCCCACCAGTCGCTGCAACGTAGGCTTGAGAGTTGAGATATTGGAAGTAGTAACCCAACCAATCGATATAAACGTCATTTCCCGTGCGATCGCTGGGAATATTAAACGTCTGATTGCCAGCAAAGGAACTGGTATTGCTAAGGTTATTAACAGATCCCGTACTGAATGCAGTTAAATTACCTGCCGCTAATCGCGTCACTAAGCGATCGTTACCGGAAAAACTGGTATTGAGTTCGAGACGAACGCGATCGCCAAAGGCAGATTGACCGACACTTGAAACTGTGGAAGAAGCATTAGTATTGCCACCAAAGTCATTGGTTAAACCAAAGATAACTTCTCCACCCAGTTTTGTGGTTGTGGAGAACTGATGATCTTCAAGGAAAGCAACCCGACCTTCAAGGTTATCAACGCGGGTTCCAAGAGTGGCTAATTCTGCTTCAAATTCTTGAACGAGACGCTGCAATGCTTCCAAATCTTGACGGGTGACAAAATCGGCAGTAGAAGCGGCAATTAAGCGTTCGATTTGTTGCAAACAAGAATTTAAACCGGCTGCAAATTCGTAACGAGTCAGGGCGCGATTACCTCGGTAGGTACCGTTGGGATATCCTTTGAGACAGTCGTATCTCCGTACCAAGTCATCTAAAGCCTGATAAGCCCAGTCGCTCGGGGATACGTCGCTGAAACGAGCCGCACCTGGAACACCTTGACCCATGCTGCCATTGGTTTCTTCGTTGCCGTACTGGTTGACGCGATCGAGAACTTCGTTATTGCTGGTAGGGGACTCATAAACCTGAGCGAGTTGCTGGGGGGGAGCCGATAACCCTAAAAGTTTTTCAATGTTCTCGTCTTCAGTACGAGCTAATTCTTCTAATTCTTCAGACTCAACCGCGATCGCGGTGAGATTGTTTTCAGTTACTGCATTTTCAGTTACTGCATTTTCAGTTACTGTGCCGATCGCAAAATCTGCTACCGGGAGTGCTTCTGGGAATACTTGAGGGGTGACATCGGCGATCGCCTTTGCGCCAATTGCTTTAGTTTTTCCTGTTTTGAGGGCGATCGAATCCGTTGCTTCGGTTTCAGCCTTCAATTCCGCTTGAAGTTCGAGGGAACTCCCCGTTTTGCTGCTTTCCTGAGAAGTTTCCGGTTCAACGGCGATCGCGGCTGAAGTAGATACAAGAGTCAGTGCCATCCCCAGAATAGCTGGACTCTTTAATAGTTGTAATTTCCAAAACTGCTTGTCCATAGTTTTTCTCGTCCTCACACCTTACGCTTAGGATGACAATTTGATATTTTAGCCTAGCATGGTATCAGGAAAGATAGTTAAATTGAAGCTATCTTCCCCTCTCTGCACAATCTTACCGCAAAAGTTTCTCTGCCAGTTCAGAAATTGTCATAGCCATGTCAAAATCCTTAGAGGTCAAACCTCCTGCATCGTGACTGGTCATGCTGACTGTTACCTTGTTATAGGAAATTTCCAGATCGGGATGATGTCCGGCAGTCTCAGCAGGCTCAACCAATTCATTAACAAAGGCGATCGCAGCGATAAAATCTTTAAATCTAAATGTTTGTTGAATGACTTTTCCGTTCTGTTTCCAGCCTGTCAATGTTTTCAGCCGTGCTTGAATTTCCGTTTGATTTAACAATTGTGCCATCTCTCTTTTCTTTATCTCTTATTTTTCTTATCTTAAAAACTATCCGCTCCCACATTTTGCATTGCCTCTAGGGTTTTGCTGAAATGTAAGAGCGGTCTAGCAAGGGTCTTCTTTGTTAAAGCCTAACTGCCGGAAGGAACTCCAGCCATCGAATTCAGGTAATTTAAGTTACTAGACAAAATTAGTTTTGTTTTCCTAGCTTTGTTTTCGCCCCATTAAACCACCGATCTCGAATCTTAGAGAGCGGCTCCGGCGCACAGCCGACTATCGTTAACCAGAAGACCCATAATTTTACTACTATCATCAATCATGGGCATCACCTCCTTATTTCCTAAATGGTTTAATTCTAAAACACTAATTTGGTTTAAGGTCTTTGACCTGTTTCTTAGGATAACACCTTTTTTGAAAAAGGGTTTCCTTTTTTCAGTTCTAATACCAAATCCGCATTGCTGAGGAGGTATTCCCATCCCTTCTGTAGCGGCGTTGCCTGCAACGCCGCTACAAGGTTTGATTCCCTTAGAGAGCGTTACCGCGAGGGAGGACTTCTTCGGGGAATTTAAAGTTTTGATGGGGTTGGTCTTCGGGAGCTAACCAAGCTCGCAGACCTTCATTTAACAGGATATTCTTGGTGTAGAATGTCTCAAATTCGGGGTCTTCTGCCGCACGAATCTCCT
>NZ_JAYGHV010000040.1:0-13718 GCF_034932145.1 Spirulina sp. 06S082
CTCCCCACTCCCTATTCCCTATTCCCGTCTCAAGGGTTAAGATAGAAAAATAAAAATATTGCATTGATATCGGTAAAAATCCTATGACATCCTATGCAGCTACTTCTGCAAGAGCGGAGATGAGCGAACTCCGGCGCTTGAAAAGCCTACTTCCTCCAGAACTACAAAGCTGGGTCATGGTAGAGTCGGCAACGGATGTAAGTCCCCCGTTAATTCGCTGCGAAGAGTTGGGACGGGACGAAATTGAAATCCAAGTAGACCTAGCCAAATGGGATAACTTGGCCATTGACCAGCGCAATTTACTCTTTTGGCACGAAGTCGGACGCATTCAAAACGATACCATTCCTCGAGAAGGCTGGGAAATGGCTGCCCTTGCCATTGGTTTAGGAGGTGCCGTCGGGGAACTTTGGGTGCAAGATGGCTTGCTTTTAGTTTTAGCCGTTGGTTTGTGCGGCTTTTCTGGCTTTCGCCTTTGGCAAAAAAATAATGGTGACAAACGCTTGGCCGAGAATATTGAAGCTGACGAAAAAGCGATCGCCCTCGCTACTCGTTTTGGCTACAGTTTGCCCAATGCTTACAAAAGCCTGGGAAGTGCCTTAAAAACCCTAGTCGAACAAACTCCCAACCGCAAGCAACGGAAGCGTTACGAAACTCGCTTACAGGCATTGCGACGCAGTGCGGCGAAAGCTAAAGCCAAAATGGACTCCCAACCTGCAAACCGACCTGCGATCTAAAACCGTTTCTGCTTGCCAATGTATTGTCAGGGTGTCGAGAATTTTAACGTTTGTTGTATGACGTTTTTTGTATATAGATGTAGCAACCGCAATGGTTCTGGGAAAAATAGCGATTGACACCAAAACAAATGCGGAGTATGAAACAGAGATGAACAAGACACCAGCCAACGAACAATTTCCCATTGTCTTCTCTAACAATACTCCGATTATTTCTCTTCCTCCTCGTTTGAGTATTATCGAAGCTGTGGATTTTAAAACAGCTTACCAGAGGCTCTTACAGGAAATATCCCCCCCTGAAGAAATTATTCTCGATTTTCAACACACTAATTTTATTGATAGTAGTGGAGTTGGAGTCTTGGTCAGCAATTTTAAAATGGCTCAAGCTCAAAACGTGCGTCTGATCCTCAAAAATGTTCATCCTCCCGTGATGGCAGTTTTATCGATGACGCAACTCGATCGCGTTTTTCTGATTTATCCTGTTGTTGGGGCAACTTCGGTTCGCAATTCTCCCCCTACCGATCGCCGACCTCCGGAAACCCATCCTTCTGTACGGTCTTGGGTCAAGCGAGGGATTGATATTGTGGGCAGTTTAGTCGGTTTGACCATTACAGGGATATTATTCATTCCTATTGCGATCGCCATCAAGCGCGACAGTCCAGGGCCGATCTTCTTCGCCCAAGAACGATGCGGCTGGATGGGCCGAAAATTCCGCATCTGGAAATTTCGTTCCATGTGTGCCAATGCCGAACAACTCAAGGATAAAGTTAAAAACCAAGCATCCGGGGCGTTTTTTAAGAATAGTAAAGATTTTCGCGTCACCCGCATCGGCAAATTCTTGCGGCGCACCAGTCTCGACGAACTGCCTCAATTTTGGAATGTTCTTAAGGGGGAAATGAGTCTGGTAGGGACAAGACCACCTACGGCGAAAGAGGTTGATTCCTATAAAATACCAGAATGGCAGCGTTTAGATGTTAAACCAGGCATGACTGGAGAATGGCAGGTGAACGGGCGATCGAAAATCCGCAATTTTGAGGATGTGATCGAACTAGATTTGCGTTACCAAAGAAATTGGAGTCTAATGTACGATATTAAACTGATTTGGAAAACCGTCTGGATTTTATTTAATAAGAATAGTGGTGCTGTTTAAACAAAACGTCAAAACACAAAACCGACCCCTGAAAAAGTTACATCTCCGTTTAAAAACAGATTTAAGTGCATTATCGGAAGTGTTAGATCGGTTTGAAAAAATTGCTTCTCCTCGACTCTCTCGCCAATTGTATTGGGAGTGTCAATTGGCCTTAGCTGAAAGTTTTACGAATGTAGTGCGTCACGCTCATCAGGGCTTACCACAAAGTACCCCCATCGATCTTGAGATTGCGCTGTTTCCTCGCGGGCTGGAAATACGGATTTGGGACTCCGGACAGCCTTTTGATTGGCAAGGACAATTACGGGCTAAATTGCAGGGCGATCGCGACCCTTGGGCATTGGGAGGACGAGGATTATGTTTGATTGCTCGAGTTATGGATGATTATCGTTATATTCCGGCGGAAGAGGGCGATCGCAATTGCTTAGTTTTATGGAAACAAATCCCCCAATCCTACCCTCAACAAAGAAGTTTCATCTCTTTTTTCAAGCGAGTTGTGAGAAAAATTGAGCGGGTTTTACGCAGAGTGATGGGGTTATTGGCACGTAAATTTTCGGCACTTGTTATCAAGTTAAATTCAGTGCGCTGAAAATCTTGCGCCGATCTGTTTCTTTTGGACTTAGTTTAACTCAAACTGTTTGCAATATAGAAGACTTAGGCACAAAAGATTGAATCGCCACAAGAGACGCATCAAGTAAGCCAATTTTTTGATAGAGTGAATCACTTAGATTTGGCATTTCTTGGTGACAGCTAGAACAATACCAATACATTCCCGTCGATCGCGCATGACGCAGCAGAGGAGAGGAACAGCAGGGACAGCAAACATTTTGATTATTCATGGTAATGCCCTCGAAAGTAACAACAGGAAACAAAAATTAGGAAACATCAAGATTGAGAAGACTCGAGATATTCAGCGATAAGAATGCGAAGGAGAGGATCGGGTTGCGTTTCTTCGGCGAATAATCCCATGGCGATCGCTTCAGCCAGCAAGAGTTCGCTATTTGCCTCAAAACGAAAGTGCTTACTGAGAATAAATCCTTCTTCTTCCAAGCGGGTACAAACTAACTCCCTCACCCATCCCCAAAGGTCGAGTTCGGGTAAGAAGTAATCTGCATGGTGCAATAACCAACTTCCTTTTTTGGGTTCACCCTCAGCAATCCGATAAATTGCATTTAGTAAAATAGTTTCAATGGAAACCGGACTTGAAAGAATGGTTAAAAAATTTTTTAGAGATTGAATTAAATCTGGATCTCCAGACAATAAAACATCAACAGCTAAGTCAAGATAGGATTCCGATTCTTCTAAGTTTGAGTTTCCATCCGATCGCGTGAAAAACAAATTAGTGTCCTTCTCCTTGTCTGTACAATTGTCGGTCAGCACCTGTAAGAGATCGTTCCCTTGGTTTTGTGCTTGCAGAATACTGTACAAGGAGGACGATAATAAAGGTGTTGTTGGGATAGAACCAACATTATGACAACACTCTAAAAACTCTTGACCCATAGGACTGAACTAGGATTGTTCCGACAGTTATTTCAGCTTAGTCCATGAATGTGAGGATTTTGTGGGGAATAGAGGTAGGGTGGGTAGGTTAATCATAAATATACTCCCTTTGCCTAACTGACCGCGTAAAACTTCTCTTGCGATCGCGCTACCCTTCGTCGGTACTTGGCTCAGTTTGAAAAATGATATATTTCTGCATGAGTTATTCGCTTTGCGTTCCTGTTTTTTGTACCAATCTGGAAATTCTGTGATGATAACTCTAGAACTACACCTAGTCAATAAAACATTTACGAGCATCTTGGATAGTTATCATCAGAACCATTGGGTCAATTGGTGAAGATTGAAAGCCATACTTTTCATAGAATTTTTTAGCATCTTCTGAGATTGCGTGTATTAGAATTGCTCTTGCCCCTATGATGTCTGATGCTTTTAATGCTTTATATATTGCGTCTTTCAGTAGTCCCTTTCCTATTCCCTTCCCTTGCCATTTTTTGTCAACGGCTAGTCTGCCAATGAGTATAGTTGGGATGGGGCTTGGTATATTTCTTTTTACTTTGCCTATCGCTTCATCTTTTTTAATTGCACTTGCACAAAGACAGTAGTAGCCAACAACATTATTTCCATTGCAAACTACAATTGTGCGCGAGGCATCAGATTCTTGATTCTTTATGGCGCGACGTTTGAGCCATATATCTAATTTTTCCTCTCCACAAGAAAAATTCTCTAACTGATGAGAATTAGAGAGTTTTTCTGGGGGAGAGATCGCATCGGAATTCAAAACCTCACTCCCAAGGAGATTTACTATTTAATAAAGCACGGAGTTTTTCATTGTTCATTGGAGGTGCATCAATGGCTTCCATAAACTCTTGAAATTTTTCCTCATCAAGGGCAAAAAGAGTTTGGTCAAGAATGACATCGTTAGCCTCCTGACAAGCTGAATCTAATAAGAACTGCGTTCGGGTCTTACCTTGAATTTCAGCAGCACGGTCGATCAGAGCAATCTGATTTGGCTTTGCTCGCAGACTTATTGTTTCAGAACGGGTAGCTTTGGCTGTTTTTATGTTTCTCGCTATTGTAGGCATATCAAAAATTTAATGCCTATAGGCATCAATGTAATTTTTGGTATTGATGAAAATAACACATACCATATTTGCACTATAGCAAATTGTATGGACAATGTCAATACGGTATTTTAATATTTTGGGCTAAATACCCCAAAATCCAAAAATGTCATTAATGAACCTCGATCGACTCATTAGCGTGGGAACAACCTCTTCGGCGATTTTATCGGGCAAAACATTCCAGACAATGCGGCCTTCTAATTGCTGTCGAGATAGCCCTAAAGCCTGTAAGCGCGTCCCATCAGCGATGGTATAGCAAAAGTGGCGATCGAATAAAAATACGGCACCTTTTAGTTCGCTGGCTTTATTCCATAGTTTAAATGTACCAAAATTCTCTGCGCGAGCATCTTTGACAAAGAGTGCGACGGGAATGCGATCGATAATTGTTTGCAGAAAATTGCGGGTTTGGCGAATTTCTTCTTCCATTTGTCGGCGATCGCCGAGATCGGTATGAGAACCCACCATGCGAATGGCTTTGCCTTCTTCGTCCCAAAGCGCTTTTCGATCTCGAAATTGGCAATTTCTCCTTGTACCAATTGCCGATCGAGGGCAATAAGAGATTGAAGATAGTATTTGTCTTGCAGGATGGCGATCGTTAAGTCTTGCCAAATTGCGTTATTTTCCACTTTCCGAGTCGGGATAGTGCGGACAACTTCCCCTTGACGATCCAGTACCAAAACTGTGTAGGGAAGTGCTTGCAGAATATCGGACAACTCAGAAATCATGAGCTTTCTCCAAAATGATGTCTTTAGATTCGACAATTGCGATCGCTGATTTCATATTATGCTCGATTTCCCGAAAAATACAAGTTTCATACAGGGGATCATTTAATTAAATATTTGTTGAAGTCTTGCTTAAAAACTCTGCTACCATTCTATTAAAAATTTCTGGATTGCTCAAAAATACCCAGTGATGGCCGGGAATTTCACGAACTTGCAATTGAGTTAAATAGGTTTTATAGGGTTTGAGTTGAATTTGCGTGCGATTAAATCCCGCTTCCGGTTTAATAAATAGGGAGGGAAGATCGAGATAGTGAGTTAATCCCGAAACATTCATTACTTCTTCAAAAATACCGTCTCGTGCGGGTACAGTAAATTTACTACCCCAAGTTCCATCGGGTTTTTCTTCAATTCCCGCTTGAAATACTTGCTGTTGCAATTGTGTCCAATTTCGATATTGTTTTAATTGTTTTGCCTGTTTTTCCGCTTCCTCATAACTCGGAAAGGGTCCCATTCCTTGCAAAAAAGGAAGAACGCGATATAAAATTGGGAAAGTAAATTTCATCCACCCTGGCATAGAGCCAATAAAAATAGGATCGACTAGAATTAAACTGCGAATTTGTTCGGGATTTTGCATTGCCCAAACGCAACTTAATTTTCCGCCCCAAGAGTGTCCTAAAATATGGGTAGAGTTCCAGCCTAAATGTTCGATTAATGCTTGCAAATCGCCGATAATTTCTTTAAAACCATAAGCTGTTTCTGGTTTGCTGGTTTCTCCGTGTCCGCGCAGATCGGGGGCAATAATATGATAATCTTCTGCCAGATAATCTCCTAATCTCGACCAGACTAAAGCATTGTCGGCTAAACCATGAAGCAATAATAATGGTTCTTTACCGCGATTCCATTCTAAGTAAGACAGTTGAATATGATGAGGTAAAGATAATGTTTTACGCGCAAACATAATGAATATTGGCCAAGTTCTTGATACTGTTATTCTAGCAGATGATAGTGAATTTGCTTTGCTAGGGATGTTTTTCGATCCTTACCTGTAGCGACGTTTCAGGCAACGTCGCTACAGGGTTTCAGGTGATATTCCACATAACCTCATTGCAAGAAGAAATTGAAAAATTTTAATTTGCCTTTATAAGGAGGATATCGTAATGGTAAATCCAGCAAAAAAGAACGGTTGAGAACACTTTTTTGATGAGAAAATGTCTCAAATCCTATTTTACCATGATATGCTCCCATGCCGCTATTGCCTACACCACCAAAAGGAAGATGTGATGAGGCAATTTGCATCAGAGTATCATTAATACAAACATTCCCAGATGAGGTGGCTGTTAAAACTCGTTCTTGAGTTGTTTGATTATGAGTAAATAAGTAGAGGGAGAGAGGTTTAGGGCGTGCGTTAATTTCTGCGATCGCATCTTCTAAATTATGATATTCTAATATGGGCAAAACGGGTCCAAAAATCTCTTCTTCCATGATGCGATCGCGCCATGTCACATCATTCATTACTGTGGGTGCAATATAACGAGTTTCTGGGTTCTTTTCTCCTCCAATAACAACTTTTTTAGGGTCGATTAAACTCGATAAGCGCTGAAAGTGAAAGTCATTAATAATTCTCGCATAATCGGGACTGGTTTCTGGATTAGTCCCATAAAATTGTTTTATTTGGTCTTTAATTTTAGCAATAAATATAACTTTAATACTGTGATGAATTAAAACATAATCGGGAGCAATACAAGTTTGTCCGCAATTAATAAATTTTCCCCAAGCAACTCGTTTTGCGACTTTCTCCACATCGATATCGGGTTCAATAATACAAGGACTTTTTCCCCCTAATTCTAAGGTGACTGGGGTTAAATATTTCGCTGCTGCTTCCATGACAATTTTACCCACTTTTGCACCACCAGTAAAGAAAATAGAATCGAATTGATGAGTCAGTAAATCTTGCACAATTTCTTTTCCACCTTCAACAACAGCAATATATTCAGGGGAAAATGCTTTGCGAATTAAATTGGCGATCGCAACAGAAGAATGTGGGGCGATTTCTGAAGGCTTAACAATGGCACAATTTCCAGCAGCTATTGCAGAAATTAAAGGCGCGATCGCGAGTTGAATGGGATAATTCCATGCACCGATAATCAGTATAATTCCTAATGGTTCAGCAATGATTTTTGCTGATGCAGGGAGTTGAAAGAGATCGGCAGTAATTTTCCGAGATTTCGTCCAAGATTTAAGATGTTTTAGGGTATGATTTATTTCTCTAACACAAAATACTAATTCTGTTTCCAATCCTTCAAGATTAGATTTATTAAAATCCTGCTTTAATGCGTCTAAAAGTTCTTCTCTGTCGTTGATTATAAAGGACTTAAGGGCTTTTAACCGTTCGCATCGAAAATCAATATTTTTGGTTTTTCCTGTTTGAAAAAAAATGCGCTGTTTTTTGAGAATTTCTGTTGTTTCTGTTGCAATTAACATAATCTTTTTGAAGATTTTTTGGCTTTTAAGTTTAAATTTTTAACTTATTTTTTAACTTTATTTTTTAACTATTGAGAAGTGAAAGAGGAAAGCGATCGCAGTGAGGCGATCGTGCGAGAGTGAAATCGCCATGTTAGAGCAAGAGCATTAGCAAATAAGCCCAAGACTAAACCCCACCAAAAGCCAACACTTCCCCATTGTAAAACAATCCCGAAAAAATATCCACTTCCCAAACCGATCGCCCAATAAGAAATAATACCAAGAAACAAAGTAATTTGCGTATCTTTAATTCCTCTTAATGCCCCGGCTGCCGTAATTTGTATGCCATCAACGATCTGAAAGATAGCAGCAAGACCCAAAAGTGTAACAGCCAATTGTATAATTTCTCGATTGGCAGAATTATTGACATCCAAATAAATAGACACGATTTGTTCTGGAAATATCCAGAGAATAAATGCCATAAAACTCATGAAAATTGCCGAGATTGAAATACCTACATATCCAGCCCGTTTAACTCCTATAAAATCCTTTTTACCCAACATTTGGCCGACCCTTATTGTCGTTGCATAAGAGATTCCCACGCAAACAGTAAAAGTAATGAATGCTGACCGAAATGCGATTTGATGGGCAGCAAGAGGAATGCTACCTAATTGTCCTATCAGATAAGTTGTCATGGTAAATAAACCCGTTTCAACAAAGAAAATAGCCATGATAGGAGAACCAACTTTAACAAGTTTTCTTAAAATCAAACTATGCCAATGCAGCCCATATCTAAACAAATTAAACTTACGAAAATCGGCATTAAGGAGAATAAAACTCAAAACCGCGATCGCCTTCACCCAAAATGCAAAAGTACTCGCCCAACCTAACCCCGCTAATCCTAATGCAGGAAAGCCCCATTTTCCAAAAGCTAAAAGATAATTACCGATCGCATTCAAGGAAATGCCTGCAACCATAGTTAGCATGATAATACCTGGGCGATTGAGAGCAGAAACAAGATTTTTAAAAAAGGCAAAAGCAAAAGCCGCAGGGAGTCCCCAAACAATTGCTTGTAGATAACGTTCGGCTAACAAAATATTAACTTCTTCTTGTCCCAAAAAGCGAAAAATTGTCGCAAAATTCCAGACCAGACTCATAATTGGAAGAGATAGACCAATTGTTAACCAAATGCCCCCTGAAGTAATGCGTTGTAATTGTTGGCGATCGCCACTACCATAGGCGATCGCCCCTAATGCCCCCACTGCCGAAATTAAGCCCGTCCCGATGATAATTAAAGACTGAAAAGTAATATCTGCCAAGCTCCCCGCCGCTAAATTTTGACTCCCCAACCATCCCATCATCACCGTATCAATAAAGCCGATCGCCGCTTCTGAGAGTTGTGCTGCAGCCAAGGGAATTGCCAAACCCAAACAAGCCTTTGTTTCCGCAAACCACTTCTGGGAAGAAAAATTCATAAAAGAATTAAGATAAAAACTGCGATAAAGTTGTGTGAAATGAGATTAAATCAGTCAAATCATTCCTCAGTTTCCTCCGTCGGAATTGGCCAAGAAGGAAAGATATTTTGCCCGCGATCGAGTCTACCTTTGAGGACAAAGGCGATCGCGCCGACCAGGGACAAAAGAACAAAAATACCAACAACCCAAACCCAAGTCTGTTGACCCCTTAGCGCCGAGATTTCCCCTTCTTCTTCCGATATCAAGCCTTCTTCTAGATCCACATCTTCAAAAAGAGAACCTATCTCATTTTCTGATGCAACTTTCACTGCCTCGGGCAGATCTTCAGGATCGATCGACGGGGTAGAATAGCGAACTTTTTCTTCTCCCCAAACTTCTGTTTTTTCCTCGATTTCCACCTCTAATGGCGATGCTTCCCGATCGAAATCTCGTTCCATTGCTGGCATCTTTAAGGGCAAATCTGCCCCAACCCAGCCATTGCCATTACTCGGTTCAAGGGGTAATTGGCTCTCAAATTCCGAGGGAATTTCTTGGGACGGAGAAGGGAATTTGTCAGGATTGACTAACTCCGAATATTGAGCCGAAACACTATAAAGCGCTGCAACAATTGAGGTATTATCGTGACCGTTTTTTTGATTAGCCAATTTAATCAAATACTCGATCGCATTTTCTAAACTCTGTCTCCCTGCGAGGACATTGGGGGCAAATTCAGCCCAATATTCCTCCAGTAACTGATTATCACTTAACCCATCGGAACAGAGCAGTAATATCCCATCCTCCTCAATAATAAAGCGTTGAATCGTCGGGCGCAGGCGATCGGCTTCTCGGGTCCCCAGGGCCTGGGTTAACGCCCCTGCATCGGGACGTTGAGCGGCAGTAATGGGTAGACTGCGGGCCAGGCGAATTTCCCGCGTAGTGACATCATCATCCACCGTCAGCAATTGACAATAGTTTTCTGTAATCCAATAAGCGCGACTGTCCCCCACGTGAACTAAATAGAGTTCGTGACTGTTTCCAACCCCCGAGGCCAAATTCGCGACTTGTTGGGGGAGTTGTATCGCCATCACCAAGGTGGTAGCCATGCGCCGCCTCGACTCTCGCTTTTGTTCGTCATTGCGAAAACAAATGAGATTATTAGCAATGCGAACGATCGCCGTTAATTGTTCCTCGACCAAATCCGGGGGCATTAATTCCGGGTCTTCCACGGATTCCGCTAGTAAAGCGCGAACTTGCAGTTTGAGGGATTGGATCGCCAATTGGCTGGCTACTTCTCCCCCTTCGTGACCGCCAATGCCATCGCAAACTAACATTAAATGAGAAATCAAACTCCCCGGTTCTTGGCTGCCATTCCGGGACAGTTCTTCGGCGGTGGGATAATAACTATCTTCATTGCTCAATTGTTGCGGTCCCGTGTCCGTAGCGCTGGCGATTTGAATGCGGAGGGGCTTGCGTGCGGCTTGTTCTAGGAGGAGTTGATTGAGGGTTTTACCCAGGGTTGTATAAGTGATAGCATCGCGTTTTAACTCTGCTGCGATCGCCTCCAGTTTGGGGGCAATTTCTGAATGGGCGCTGCGGGCTAGGGAAGTCCAACTTTCCCCAAGTTGCCGTAGGGTGACAACTGTAGCCGCTTTCGCCACCGCAATGCCCCCCTGCGATCGCGCTTGGGAATTGCCCAAACGTTCGCTATTGGTGAAGAGTTCCCGCAAGCGCAATCTCCATCCTTCCACCCGCAAATTGTCCTCCACCAACAGAGAAGCCGCAACGCCGCGATCGCCCAAGGGATTCCAAAGATGAAGGATTTGCCATAACCAATAGATTTGACGCAACCCAGAGGCATCTGGCCACGCCTCCTCGAGGGTTGGATAGAGAAGTCCGCGATCGTCAGTGGGAATATTATTTAACAGCAGAATCAGAGAATTATTAAAGGAACAAATCCCATAAATCTCCGGTAGATGTAGCCGATAGGGATAAAGATGTAAGTAAGGCAAACAGCGATCGGGAATAGGATTGGGCAGTTGTGGCGATCGTTCCGAATAAATATCCTGCCAAATTTGCGGTGCAACAATTTTATATCTCCCATCGATGACATTTGGGGGAGACAGTTGGGAGGCGATCGGGCTGACCGCCCAAAGATAGGGATGGGGCTGGGGTTGAGGACGAGGCATGGGTGGGGGAGACGCGGAAGAAATGCAATAAAACCTTAACAGTTAAGGACCCTTCTGTATGCAGTGTAATATCAAATTCGATGGATATAAGGATCGAATCGACCCGATCTTGCGCCTAAATTTTATTAAGATAGTGAGGGAATTACGATCGCCCTGCCAGCCCAAAGCGACAAACTCAGAGCGGCGCTTTTTTCTTGTTATCCCGATCAAGCTCGTGCAGCTAAAGAAATCCTCTCCCATTGATTTAAGTCGTGAGTATCCTTGTCCTTGTCGGCGGCGAGGTCAACTCAAACCCATTATCCTTACGGATGCCTTTGGCTGCGATCGCTGTCAGCAAATTTTTGTGGTGGCGCAAAGCGGTCGAGTTATCGAACAATTAGCGACGACCTATCCTTATGAGCGATCGTGGCGATGGACGGGAAATCGCTGGATTGTGAAACGGCCTCCCCCTAGCAAATATTACCTATCGCTGTTCGGGATTTTGGCTTTGTTAATCTTAATTGCGGGATTATCGATCTGGCGATCGGGATTTACTCACATTTTCTTGCCAGTCTTAGTGGTATTGTTGGTTATCGTTCCTGCTTTTGCGATTTGGCTCTCCTATCGATGAGACGTTAACCCCCTCTCCTCTAACGCTAGATGACCCGAGAAGATAACGATTCCTCAACATTTATTCCTGACATTGTTCGACAAGCCGATCGCGCTTCGGTGCAACTGGCCGCTACCCTTGGAGTCGAACGCAGTTTGGCGATCGCATCTCTGGCGAAACGTCTGGAAGCGTCTCAAGCCGAGATTCTCGAGGCGAATACTTGGGACTTGGAAACCTCTCGAGATATGGCTGTTCCTGAAAGCCTGCGGGAGTGGTTGAAGTTGACCCCGGAACGCTTGCAGAAAACCGTGCTAATTCTCCAACGACTGGCAAATTTAGCCGATCCGATTTTGAAGGTCAGACACGCTTCTCCTCCCGTAGAATCTTCTCAAACTTACTATCAGTTAATGCCTTTGGGGACGATCGCTTTGATTTATGAGGCCTTTCCTGAATTGGCGGCGATCGCGGCGGGATTTTGCTTAAAAACGGGGAATGCGTTGATTTTGCGGGGGAGTAGTGAAGCCAGTCATACGAACGCCGCCATTGCAGGGATTTTGCAGGGGGCGATCGACGAGAGTAATTTGCCCTCGGAAAGTATTGTCACAATTCCCGCAGAACAAGGGTCTTCAATTCAAGAACTGGTGACGCAAAATCAAGGGATCGATTTGGTTATTCCCTATGGGCGTGCCAGTCTGATTCAGAAAGTGTCTCATTTGTCAACTATTCCCGTTCTACCTGCGGCGATCGGCAATTGTTATTTATATTGTTCTCCCAGTAGCGATTTAGATGTAGTACGAGAGATGATTCTCGACAGTCATGCCAGCGAACCGGATCCGGTGAATGCGATCGAAAAAGTTCTCATTTGTCGCGAGGGGAATTTTTCCTCTTTGATGCGCCTATTTGCCAGTTTACAAGAAAAAGGTTTTGAATTGAGAGGCGATCGCGCAATGTGTGAGGCTTTTCCAGAGGAATTAAAATTAGCAGAAGAAGAAGAGTGGGAAAGTGCTTATTTAAAAAAGATCGTCGCATTTAAGGCGATCGGGGATATGGATGAGGCGATCGCTTGGATCGATCGCTATAGTAGCGGTCATGCGGATTGTTTGGTCACGGAATCTTACAGTGAGAGTCAGCAATTTGCGCGAGGAGTCAATAGCGCATTGGTCTATATTAATTCGTCTCCCCGTTTTTACCGCTATCCTCAACGTAGCGATGCTGTATTTTTAGGCATTTCTAATCAGAAAGGTCAGCGACGGGGACTGATTGGTTTAGAAAGTTTGATGACCATGAAACAGATCGTGCAAGGGAAAGGTTTTTAATGGCGATCGTATTACTCTTCTTCTTCTCCAAAGCGACTTAAGAGTTCCTCATGGGATAAATTTAAAAGCGATCGGACCATTTCCTCTTCTTCTAGTCGCAATAGGCGATCGATAATGTCCTCTAACGCCTCACTAATAGTTCCAAAACGAACTTTCAAGAGATTTTCAATCATAATACGTCGCCCTTCTTGCAATCCTTCTTGTTTCCATTCCTCGCGTTGGCGAAGATAAACGGCTGATAAGTTCATAATGACCTCGCGATCGTCTTCGGTTATATTATCGCGTATTTCAATCGTTTTGCGCCAGTTGGCCAGGGCATCTAACAAATTATTCCGAATTGACATACTCTCACCGCTAAACGCTTTAGCGTTCTAGCGGGAGATTCTTGAACTCGCATTCAAGATTTCCTGCTTCACAGATTTTTGACTAGGCAAAGCCCCCGTCAGATCATCTCCACAAGCATTTTCCGATACGCTATGCCCTAGCGCATTT